>JAKLLM010000061.1 GCA_023150125.1 Zoogloea sp. | reverse complement strand
GCTGAAGCCGAAGGCCAGCCGGTTGGCCGCCGCCGAAAGGGTGAGCTGCAGCTCGTCGAGGCCGAGCTGCACCGGCGAGTCGCCCTGCAGCACCAGGTCGCCCTTCTCGCGGAAGAAGCGCACCACGCCATTCACCTGCTCGGCGATGTCCACGTCCCACTCGCCGCCGACCTGCAGCGAATCGCCCCGGGACTTGACCGCCCGAGTGCTCGGATCGAGGATCAGCCCTACCTGCACGCCGCTGACGCTGCCCCGCGCCACGATGCGGCGCGCCTGCCAGCGGGTCTCCTCGAAACGGTAGAGGCCACCACCGCCGCCTCGCAGCTCGGCCCGGCCGAGGCGGACGAGATCCGGCGAGAGCAGCAGCTGCGCCGGCGCCATCAGGCGCAGGGCGTAGTCGCCGCCGACTTCCAGGCCGGCGAGCTGGCCCTCCCAGCGCAGCCCGTCGGCGAGAGCCCCGGCGAGGTTCATGGCCAGGGTGGTCTTGCCCCGCGCCGCCAGGTCCAGCCGGGTGGTGTTGGCCGCCCGGTTGCCGTCGATGAGCAGCGAGGCCCGGCGGACCAGGGCCTCGTCGCCACCGCTGCGCAGGCCTTCCAGATCGAGCTTGAGCTTCATCGCGCCCTGGCGCCCCTCTGCGAGCTGCCCGCGGCCATTGAGCGCGTCGAGCAGCAGGCTGCCGAAGCGCAGCTTCTCGCCGGCCAGTTCGAACTCGCCGTGGGGCTGGGCCGGGCTGCCGCGGAGCACGCCGTCCACCCGCAGCCGCCCGCCCAGCCCGTGGCCGAGGGCCGTCAGCTGGGGCGCGTCGAGATTGAGGGCGAGCCCGTCGCCGGGGCGACCGTAGCGGCCCTTGGCGAGGAGCCGGTTGCCGGCCAGGTCGAGGGCCACGTCGGCGTCGGTGAGCCGGCTGCCGTCGACGGCCAGCGCGGCGCGGCCGGCCAGGGGCTTGCCTTCGAGGGTGCTCGGCGCCAGGTCGAGCGCGAGGGTGGCGGCCAGATGGGGCACGCGCCGGCCGGTGGCGCTGAAGCGGGCGTTGAGATCGGCCGGCGGCGCGCTGGCGACGAAGGCCCGCGGGTCGAAGCGGCGGAGGCTGCCGCTGGCCTCGAAACGCCCGTCGCCGGCCAGCGCGAGCTTGCCGCGGGCGTCGAGGCGGGCCTCGCGGGCGGTGGCGAAGGCTTCGTCGAGCACGAGTTCGCCGTCAGCATGGCGGCCCTTCAGGCGCAGGGCCAGGCGCGGGTCACGCAGGTCGACGTTGAAGCGCTGGCCGGCGGCGTCGGCGCTGGCGCTGAGGCGGCCGGTGATCGCGGTGCTGACCGCGCGTTTGTCGAGGCTGCGGGCATCGAGGCCGCTGATGGCGAGATCGCTGTCGATGCGGCCGAAGCCCTCGCTCTCCGCCTCCGGCGCCCGCCAGCGCAGCTCGCCGCTGGCGCGGCCCTTGCCGGGCAGGCGCAGGTCGAGCTGCGAGGCGGCCAGCTCGCCGTCGGCCCAGCGCAGCGCGGCGGCCAGGGATTCGACGGGCAGCGCACCGCCGTCGTAGCTGCCCGGAGCGTGATTGACGAGCCTGAGCGGGCCGCTGACGACCCACCCGGCCGGCCCGCTCGCGCCGGCGGCAGCGGTGGGTTCGAGGGCGAGGTCGATGTCGAGGAGCGCCCTGGGCGCGGCGGCGTGGAAGCGCTGCGGGTCGACACCCTTGACTTCGATATGCGCCGACTGGAGCGGCAGCGGCGCGAAGGGCGTGGCCACCGTCACCGCCCGGCCGGCCATGCCGGCCCCGCTGACGCGGGCGTCGAGCACCAGCCTGTCGAGATCGCCGGCGGCACCGGCCGCCACGGTGTAAGGCTCGCCGGCCTGGCGGGTGGTGAGGACAGCCTGGGCGGACAGCGGGAAAGGTTTGCGGCCGCCTATGCCGAGCTTGCCGGTGATCTGGCCGAAGGGTGCGCTGAGGCGCAGCCCATCAAGGCGATGCTGGCGGCCGTCGGAATCGAGGCTGCCGGCGATGCCGGTGATTTCGAGATCGGGCGCAGCCGGCTGGCCGCCCTCGAGCTTGCCGATGGCGAGGCGGTCGATCTGGAAGCGCTCCACACGCACCGCGGCAGGCAGCTCGAGGCTGGCCGGCATCACCGTCGGCTCGTTGTTAGGCACGGTGGCCACCTGGACGTCTGCGGCGGTCAGCACTGCCACGTCGAGGCCGCGGCTGGCGAAGGCGCCGGGGCGCCAGTCGAGGCTGAGGTCGACCACATCCACCTGCAGCGTGGGCGTGCGCACGTGGAGCGCGCCGAGCTTGAGCTGGCCGAGCAGATAGCCCTCGGGCCGCTCGATGCCGACCATTCCGCCGCTGAGCCGCGCGGCGAACTCAGCCACCCGCGCCAGCCCCGACTGGGTCGCCCCCAGCCAGCCGATCAGCGCCAGCACCACGATGAGGAGCCCGAAGCCGGCCGCCAGCAGCCCGCGCAGGATGCGCACCGGCCAGCCGGCACGACGCGCCGCCGGTGGCGCTTCGGGTGGGGCGACGGGCGCCTCGATCATCCGCGGATCAGCGCTCAGCCGAACAGGCTGGCGAGGCCGGCGCCCGGGTCGTCGACGCGCATGAAGGCTTCGCCGACCAGGAAGGCATTGACCTGATTGGCGCGCATCAGAGCCACGTCGGCCGGGGCGAGGATGCCGGACTCGGTGACGACGATGCGCCCCGCCGGGATGCGCGGCAGCAGGTCGAGGGTGGTCTGCAGGCTGACCTCGAAGGTACGCAGGTTGCGGTTGTTGATGCCGATGAGCGGCGTGCGCAGTTGCAGGGCCTGCTCGAGCTCGTCACCGTCGTGGACCTCGACCAGCACGCCGAGGCCGAGGCTGTCGGCGACGGCTTCCATCTCCTGCATCTCGGCCAGGCTGAGGGCCGAGGCGATCAGCAGGATCGCGTCGGCGCCCATCGCGCGGGCTTCGTACACCTGATAGACATCCACCAGGAAATCCTTGCGCAGGGCCGGCAGGCTGCAGGCGGCGCGGGCGGCCTGCAGGTATTCGGGGGCGCCCTGGAAGAACTGGCGGTCGGTGAGCACCGACAGGCAGGCGGCGCCGGCCTTTTCGTAGCTGGCGGCGATGTCGGCCGGGCGGAAGTCGGCGCGGATCACGCCCTTCGACGGGCTGGCCTTCTTGATCTCGGAGATCACCGCCGGGCGGCCGGCGGCGATCCTGGCGCGGATGGCGCCGACGAAATCCCGCGCGGGCGACTGGGCCGCGGCGAGTTCACGCACCGCGGCGTCGGAGACCACCGCGCGGGCGGCGGCCACTTCCTCGCGCTTCACGGCGAGGATCTTGTTGAGGATGTCGGACATGCAATCTCTCGTGTAGGGGCGACTAATGCCGCCCGTTGATCCGCCTCCGCGTGCGGCTGAAGCCGCAGCTACAGGAGGGTCAGGCGAACTTTTTGGTGCAGGCGACGAAGGCTTCCATCTTGGCGCGGGCCGCGCCGGAGGCCAGGGCTTCGCGGGCCAGCGCAATACCGGCGCCGATGGAGTCGGCCACGTTGGCGGTGTACAGCGCGGTGCCGGCGTTGAGGGCGACGATCTCGCGGGCGGCGCCGGGCTGGTTGTCGAGCACGCCCAGCAGCATCGCCTTGGATTCGGCGGCGTCGGCCACCTGCAGGTTGCGGCTCGACATCATGGTGAGGCCGAAGTCTTCCGGGTGGATCTCGTATTCACGGATCTGGCCGTCCTTCAACTCGCCGACCATGGTCGCCGCGCCGAGGGAGACCTCGTCCATGCTGTCGCGGCCATACACCACCATCACGTGCTTGGCGCCGAGGCGCTCCATGACGCGCACGCAGATGCCCACCAGGTCGGGGTGGAACACGCCGAGCAGGGTGTTGGGCGCGCCGGCCGGGTTGGTGAGCGGACCGAGGATGTTGAACAGGGTGCGCACGCCCATCTCGCGGCGCACCGGCGCCACGTTCTTCATCGCCGCATGGTGGTTGGGCGCGAACATGAAGCCGATGCCCGTCTCGCTGATGCACTCGGCGACCTGCTCGGGCTGGAGGTTGAGATTGACGCCCAGCGCCTCCAGCACGTCGGCGCTGCCCGACTTGCTCGACACGCTGCGCCCGCCGTGTTTGGCGACGCGGGCGCCGGCCGCCGCGGCGACGAAGATGGTGGCGGTGGAGATGTTGAAGGTATGGGAGCCGTCGCCGCCAGTGCCGACCACATCGAGGAAGTGATCATTGGGCGGCGGCACCACCACCTTGGTGGACAACTCGCGCATCACGGTGGCGGCGGCGGCGATCTCGCCGATGGTCTCCTTCTTGACGCGCAGGCCGGTGAGGATGGCGGCGGTCATCACCGGCGAGACTTCGCCGGCCATGATCTGGCGCATCAGAGACAGCATCTCGTCGTAGAAGATCTCCCGGTGGTCGATGGTGCGCTGCAGGGCTTCCTGGGCGGTAAAGGTCATGGTCGGGCTCTCCGGTCAGGCGGCTTGCCTGGATTGTTCGAGGAAGTTGCGCAGCAGGTCGTGGCCACGCTCGGTGAGGATGGACTCGGGGTGGAACTGCACGCCCTCGACAGCAAGCGTCTTGTGGCGCACGCCCATGATCTCGCCGTCGTCGGTCCACGCGGTGACCTCCAGGCAGTCGGGCAGGCTCTCGCGCTCGATCGCCAGCGAGTGGTAGCGGGTGCAGGTGAGGGGGTTGGGCAGGCCCTTGAAAACGCCGCTGTCGAGGTGATGGACCGGCGACACCTTGCCGTGCATCAGCTGGCGGGCGTGCACGATGCGCCCGCCGAAGGCCGCGCCGATGCTCTGGTGGCCCAGGCACACGCCGAGCAGCGGGATCTTGCCGGCGAAGGCCTGGATGGCCGCCACCGAGACGCCCGCCTCGGCCGGCGTGCACGGGCCCGGCGAGACGACGATCTGGGCGGGCGCGAGGGCGGCGATCTGCTCGACGTTGATCTCGTCGTTGCGGAACACCCGCACGTCGGCACCGAGTTCGCCGAAATACTGCACGAGGTTGTAGGTGAAGCTGTCGTAGTTGTCGATCATCAGCAGCATGGCTGGAAATCCTTTCCGGATCGGCGGGCCGCCCCACGGGCGGCCGGCACAGGTGGGTATTCTGTCGTAATTGCAGTCCGGCGCCGCGGGCGGCGCGGCAGCGGACAAAGTTTTGTAACCAAGGTTACCGACGGGGCACGGCGGATTGTGGAATCATCCGGGCATCTTTCAACCCACCTGGAGGAATCCTCATGAAATCCGCACGCATCCTGCTGGCCGCCCTCGCCCTCGGCGCCGCCACCACGCCGGCCCTCGCCGCGGGCGACTGGAAGTTCCCGCCCATCGCCGACAAGGGCTACGCGCCGAACTTCGTCGCCTCGGTGACCGGCGGCATCATGGACCCGCAGCACGTGGGCAGCGGCGACGCCTGGGGCCTGGAGCTGGCCTTCAACTGCGGCCTGGTGCAGACGCCCACCGGCGTGGTGCGCACCAAGCTGTCGGTGAACAAGTTCGACAAGGCCGGGCTGGACCTCACCACCGTCGAGCTCAACCCGCGCTGGACCATCCCGGTCGCCAAGGACCTGACCTTCGGCATCGGCCCCGGCATCGGCTGGGTGAAGGCCGACAGCGGCCGCAACGTGGACATGTTCGCCAGGCAGGCCGGCGCCGACCTGGACTACCGCGTCGGCCAGCTCAACCTGGGCCTGGGCGCGCGCTGGCAGGACACCGTCAACAAGAACGTCGGCGGCGGCCGCGAAGGCGCCGACAACTGGCTGGTGCAGGCGAAGGTCGGCATCGCGTTCTGAGCGCCCCCGGGGCCGGGCTCCGCCCAGCCCGCCCCCCGTGGGGAGCAAGGACACCTGGGGCAGCCCAGCGTTTCCTTGAGCCCCCACCGGGCACCGCGCAGCACCGCAAGGCCGCCTCCGGGCGGCCTTTTTCATGGCGTGGGCAGCCATGCCGCTCACAGCCGCGTGTCGAGTCCGGCTTCGGCGATCTCGGCGGCGCGGAGCGCTGCGCGAGCCTTGGATTGGGTTTCCTGCCACTCGGCGTCGGGGTCGGAGTCGGCGACGATGCCGGCGCCGGCCTGGACGTGGATCATGCCGTCCTTGACCACCGCGGTGCGGATGGCGATGGCCAGGTCCATGTCGCCATGGAAGCCGATGTAGCCGGCCGAGCCCGCGTAGATGCCGCGCTTGGTGGGCTCGAGCTCGTCGATGATCTCCATCGCCCGCAGCTTGGGGGCGCCGGACACGGTGCCCGCCGGGAAGGTGGCACGCAGCACCGCGAGGGCGTCGAGACCGTCCTTGAGCCGGCCCTCGACGTTGGAGACGATGTGCATCACGTGGGAGTAGCGCTCGACGGTGAAGCGCTCGGTGACCCGCACCGAGCCGGTCTGGGCCACGCGGCCGCAGTCGTTGCGGCCGAGGTCGAGGAGCTGGGTGTGCTCGGCGCGCTCCTTCTCGTCGGCGAGCAGCTCGGCCTCGAGGGCCAGGTCTTCGTCGTGGGTGGCGCCGCGTTTGCGGGTGCCGGCGATCGGCCGCACGGTGACGTTGTCGTCCTCGAGGCGCACCAGGATCTCGGGCGAGGCGCCGACCACCTGGAAGTCTTCAAAATTGAAGAAGAACATGTAGGGCGACGGGTTGAGGCTGCGGATCGCCCGGTACAGCGCCAGCGGCGTGGCGCCGAAGGGCTTGCTCATGCGCTGGGACAGCACCACCTGCATGATGTCGCCCTCGACGATGTAGTCCTTGGCGCGCTGCACCGCGGCCTTGAAGGCCTCCTCGCCGAAGCTCGACACCGGCTCGGTGTGGGGCGCCGGCACGTCGGCGGGCAGCTGGGCCGGCTCGCGCAGCCGGGCGAGCAGCTCGGCCAGGCGGCGGGTGGCGCGCTTGTAGGCGTTGGGCACGTCGGGCTCGGCGTACACCACCAGGGTCAGCTTGCCGGAGAGGTTGTCGACGATGGCGATCTCTTCGGACAGCAGCAGCAGGATGTCGGGCGTGCCGAGGGCGTCGGGCTTGCTGGTCTTGGCGAGGCGCGGCTCGATGTAGCGCACCGTGTCGTAGCCGAAACAGCCCACCAGGCCGCCGGCAAAGCGCGGCAGGTGATCCCGCGGCGGCACCTTGATGCGGTCCTTGAACTCGGCGATGAAATCGAGGGGGTTGCAGTTGTCGCGGCGCTCGACCAGGCGGTCGTTGGTGAGCAGCAGCACCGTGTTGCCGCGGGCCTCGATGCGGGTCGGCGCGGCGAGGCCGATGATCGAGTAGCGGCCGAAACGCTCGCCGCCCTGCACCGATTCGAGCAGGTAGCTGTTGGGCGCGTTGGCGAGCTTCAGGTAAACCGAAAGGGGTGTGTCGAGATCGGAGAAGGTTTCGAGGGTAACCGGGATGCGGTTATAGCCCTGGGCGGCCAGGGCGTTGAATTCGGCTTCTGTCATGGAGACTCCGGAAGGGCGTGCAGCTTTTTCGCGAGGGTATCACGGCGCCGGGAGGCTGGCCGCGAGGGTTCGGGGCGGGGCTCAGCAGCCCAGCCATGACCGGCCGCCGCATCCACCGGAGGGGATACGAACGGCAGGGAACTCCTCAACGAAGGGCACGCGCTTGCGGGTCACGATGGATGGTCTGCGATCTTGATCAGGTGCCGATATGCGGGAGCATTTCGACGAGGCTCGATAGTAGCCCGTCGCATTCGATGCTGTCCACCGGCACGCCTTCGCTGTAGCCATAGGTGACCAGCAGCACCGGCATGCCGGCGGCGCGGGCCGCTTCGGCGTCGTTGGCCGAGTCGCCGACCATCAGCGCCTCGCCCACCGCCACGCCGAGGCGCTCGCAGGCGTGGAGCAGCGGCGCCGGGTGGGGCTTCTTGTCGGCCAGGGTGTCGCCGCTGACGGTGACGGCAAAGTACTGCGCCAACCCGGTGCGCTCCAGCAGCGGCCCGGTGAAGGCGGCCGGCTTGTTGGTGACGCAGGCCATCGCCACCCCGCGCCCGGCCAGCGCCACGAGGGCCGGCAGCACACCGTCGTAGATTTCGGTGCGCTCGCCATTGACCACCGCGTAGTGACGCTTGAAGGCATCGACGGCGGCTTCGAAGGCGGCCTCGTCGGCCCCGCCGTCGGCCTCCAGGCAGCGCCGCACGAGGTTGAGCATGCCCTTGCCGACGAAGCCGCGGATGGTATCCACCGGATGCGGCGGGCGGCCCAGCTCGACCATCATCCGGTGGCAGGCTTCGGCGAGGTCGGGGATGGAGTCGAGCAGCGTGCCGTCGAGGTCGAACAGCACGGCGCGGGTCGGCGTGGGGAAGGCGTGCGGGGGCATGGCGGTCTTTCGTGCGGGCGGGTCGGGGAGGCCGGAGGATACGGGAGATCAGGCAGCCCGCGCCAGCCCCGCCCGGCGCAGCACCAGGGCGGCCAGCAGCGCCACGACCAGCGCAGCAACCGGTACGGCCGCCAGCCGGTTGACCGCCTCCCAGCCCAGGCTGTCCACCAGCCGCCCGGCGAACAGGGTGGCGATGGTCACCGACAGAAACACCACGCTGTCGTTGAAGGCCTGCACGGCGGGCTTCTCGACGTCGCGGCAGGCCTGGGTGAGCAGCGTCGTTGCCCCGACATACAGGAAGTTCCAGCCCACGCCGACCAGCACCAGCGCCACGCTGAAGTGCGCCAGCGCATCCCCCGCCAGCGCCAGGCCGATGCCCGCCAGCAGCAACAGGCCGCCGAGCAGCTTGACCGTCAGCAGGCCAAGCCGGGCGATGAGCAGGCCGGTGACGAAGGACGGCGCGAACATCGCCACCAGATGCCACTGGATCACCGCGATGCTGGCGCCGGAAGGCTGACCGGCGCACAGCATGGCGAGGGGCGTGGCGGTCATCAGCAGCGCCATCACGGCGTAGCCCACCACCGCGCCGGCCAGGGCCAGGCGGAAATCCGGCTGGCGGGCGATCTCCCGCAAAGGCCGCGGCAAAGGGCCGACAGCGCCCGCTGTGGCAGCCTCCGGCGCAGGCAGGTGCAGCAGGCACGCCCCCCCGGCCGCCAGCAGGGCCAGCACGGCGAGCACCACGAAACTCGCCTGGAAGGGCACGCCGCTGAAGTCGCGGGTGGTGCCGGCGATGAAGGGCCCGAGGAAGGCCGCCAGCACGCCGCCGGCGAGGGTCAGGGCGACGGCCTGCCCGCGGGCCGCCGCCGGGACGGCCTCGGCCGCCGCAAACCGGTAGAACTGCCCGGCGGCGCCGAACACCCCGACGCACAGCCCCGACAGCACGAACACCGCAAAGCTGCCGTAGGCCAGGCCGGCCGCCGCCAGGGCCAGCCCCGCAGCCCCGACCAGCGCCGCGCCGGCGAACACCGGCCCGCACCCCCACCGCGCCATCAGGCGGGCCAGCGGATGGAGCGCCAGCATGGTCGCCAGGTACTGCATGGCGAGGGGCAGCGTGGTCCAGCCCGGCGCGGCGGACAGCCCGACGCTGACCAGCACCGAGGCCGACAGCATCAGGCTGACGACGGTCATCACGAAGGCCTGGCTGAGCGCCAGCAGGACGACATTGCGATTCATGGCGGAGCTCCCGGAGGTTTTGACCCGCCCATCGTCGCCCGCTACAGTGCTGGCGTAAATGACAGCCATCCCACCTTTCATGCCATGAGCCGCTGCATCGCCTTTCTCGTCTATCCCGGCTTCCAGATCCTCGACGCGGCCGGCCCGCTGGCCGCCTTCGAAGCCGCCGGCGCCTTCGTGGCGGGCGCCTACCGCCTGGCCCTGCTGTCCCGCGACGGCGGCCTCGTCGCCAGCTCGAGCGGCGCCAGCCTGGCCACCACGGCGCTCGCCGACGCCCCGGCGCCCGACACCCTGATCGTGGTCGGCGGCGACGGCGTCGAAGCGGCCGCCGACTGCCCGCTCACGCGGGGCTTCGTGGCCCGCAGCGGCGCCACCCTGCCGCGCATCGCCAGCGTCTGCTCGGGAGCCTACCTGCTGGCTGCGGCCGGCCTGCTCGACGGCCGGCGGGCCACCACCCACTGGCGACGCGCCCCGGAGCTGGCGCGGCGATTCCCCGCGGTGCGGGTGGAGGACGACCACATCTTCACGCGGGACGGAAACGTGTGGACCTCGGCCGGCATCAGCGCCGGCATCGACCTGGCGCTGGCGCTGATCGCCGAAGACCTGGGGGAGGACGTGACGCGCCGGGTGGCGCGCCAGCTGGTGGTGTATTACCGGCGCCCGGGCGGGCAGTCGCAGTTTTCGGCGATGGCCGAGCTGCAGCCGGCCGGGCAGCGCTTCGAGGGGCTGCTCGACCACATCCGGAGCAACCTGCAGGCACGACTCGACGTGGATGCGCTGGCGCGCCTCGCCTGCATGAGCCCGCGCAACTTCTCGCGCTGCTTTGCCGCCGAGACCGGCGTCACGCCGGCGCGGGCGGTCGAGCGGCTGCGCGTGGAGGCCGCCGCCGCGGCCCTGGAGAGCGGCAATCGGCCGGTGCAGCAGGTGGCACGGGACTGCGGCTTCGGCGACCCGGAGCGGATGCGCCGGGCCTTCCTGCGCACCCTCGGGATGCCGCCGTCGGCGCGGCGGCGGCGGCCGGGCTGAGCCGGCCTTTCAAATGGGCACGGAGCCGGGCGAACCCGGCCCGGGGTGCTCAGACGCCCGCCAGCGCACCGCGCAGATTGGCGAGCACCGAGTCGTAGCGATGGGGGTCGGCGTCGCGACCGGCGCCGAACACCGCCGAGCCGGCCACAAAGGTGTCGGCCCCGGCGCGGGCGATCTCGGCGATGTTGTCCACCTTCACGCCGCCGTCGATCTCGAGGAGGATCTGGCGGCTGCTGCGGGCGGTGTAGGCGTCGATCTTGGCGCGGGCCTCGCGCAGCTTGTCGAGGGTGCCGGGGATGAAGCTCTGGCCGCCGAAGCCCGGGTTGACGCTCATCAGCAGCACCACGTCGAGCTTGTCCATCACGTGGTCCATCCAGTTGAGCGGGGTCGCCGGGTTGAACACCAGGCCGGCCTGGCAGCCGCTGTCGCGGATCAGGCCGAGGGTGCGATCGATGTGCTCGGAGGCTTCCGGGTGGAAGGTGATGATGTCGGCGCCGGCCTTGGCGAAATCGGGCACGATGCGGTCGACCGGCTTGACCATCAGGTGCACGTCGATCGGCGCGGTGGTGCACGGGCGGATCGCCTCGCAGACCAGCGGGCCGATCGTCAGGTTGGGCACGTAGTGGTTGTCCATCACGTCGAAGTGGATCCAGTCGGCGCCGGAGGCGATCACGTTGGCGACCTCTTCGCCGAGTTTCGCGAAGTTGGCGGACAGGAGGCTGGGGGCGATGCGGAAGCTCATGGGGGAATCCTGGCGGTGAAAGGCGGCGATGGCTGCGACGGGGCACGCCGCAAGCCGCGGAGTCTACCTGCCCGCCCGGCCCCGCGCCAACGTCGGACGCGCCGCGCGACGGTTGCGGCGACGCCCGCTTTCCGCTTCAATGGGCCTCCCCAACCGACCTTCCGGCCCCGACAATGAAAATCCAGACCGAGACCGACACGGTGGAAATCAAGGCCATCAGCCGCTTCCTGCCGGACCAGTCCGACCCTTCGGCCGACCGCTACGTGTTCGCCTACCACATCACCATCAGCAACCGCAGCGAGCAGACGGTGAAGCTGCTCACCCGCCACTGGATCATCACCGACGCCGAGGACAAGGTGCAGGAAGTCCGCGGCGAGGGCGTGATCGGCCAGCAACCGGTGCTGCGCCCGGGTGAATCCTTCGAGTACACCAGCGGCTGCAGCATCGCCACGCCAGTAGGTACGATGAAGGGCAGCTACTTCATGGAGGCCGACGACGGCCGCCAGTTCGACGCCCCGGTCGCCGAGTTCACGCTGGCGATGCCCCGCACCCTGCACTGAGCCCCGGCGCTCCCCTCAGCGCAGCCCGCCCAGCCGGGCCAGCTGGCGCCGGTGCCAGCCCCCCAGCAGCAACTGCGCCAGCACCGCGCCGAGCAGCGCCATCGCCATGTCGCTCTGGGTGTCCCAGGGGTCGCCCTGGGTGCCCAGAAACGCCTCCGCGCCCTGCCCCAGCGCCACGGCCGCCGCCCACTCGACGAGCTCGTACATCGCCGAGATCGCCAGGCATACGCAAGTCACCACGAAGAACAGCCAGCCGCCCTCCCGCAGCACCCGGTGGCGCAGCAGGATCTCCCGCGCCGCAACGGCCGGCACGAAGCCCTGCATCAAATGGCCGATGCGGTCGTAGGGGTTGCGGTCGAGGGCCAGCACGTCCTGCAGCCAGAAGCCGAAGGGCACCCGCGCGTAGGTCCAGCTGCCGCCGACAATCAGCACCAGCGCGTGGGCGGCGATCAGTACCTGCAGCAGCGGGGTTAGCGGGAAACGCCGGTGGGTGGCCACCAGCACGGGCGCCGCGATCAGCACCGGCGCCACCTCCATCCACCAGGTCGCGCGGTCGTAGGGCGCCAGCGCCGAGGCCAGCAGCGCGATGCCGACCAGGCCGAGGAGCATCGGCGGCAGGCGGTTCTGGGCTGTGGGCATGGGGCGCTCCCGGAAGGTGTCGCCCCGATTATCGCCCACCGCAAATGCAAGCGCCGGCCCTTTCGCAGCGGCCGGCGCAGTGCCACGGCGAGACTCAGAAGGTCCGATTGACCGAGGCGATCCAGGTGCCGGCGTTCATGTCGCGGGTGGTGCCGTTGCCAGCGACGCTGGGGTAGTTCTTCCAGTAGTCGGCGCCCACCGTGGTGGTGTAGGCGAGGCCAATCACCCAACTGCCCGGCAGGGCCTTGCTCACCCCCAGCTTGTAGTCGGAATAGTCCAGCCCCTTCGAGTTGGCGATGGTCTG
>JAKLLM010000060.1 GCA_023150125.1 Zoogloea sp. | reverse complement strand
AGAGGCACCGGAAGGCCGAAAAAAACCCGCCTCGCGGGCGGGTTCGGCTGGCTGCGCCGGGCCGACGGCTCCGTCGGCCCGGCCCTGCAAGTCTAGGGTGTGGCTCAGGCGCGGGCGGCCTTCAGCGCTGCGTTGAGCGTCGGGCTCGGGCGCATCACGGCCTTGCACTTCTCGGAGTCGGCCTTGTAGTAGCCGCCGATATCCACCGGCTTGCCCTGCACCGTCTTCAGCTCGGCCACGATCTGGGCCTCGCTGTCGGTCCGCGCCTTGGCGAGCGTGGCGAAGTGAGCGGCCAGCTCCAGGTCTTCAGTCTGGTTGGCCAGTTCCTGGGCCCAGAACATCGCGAGGTAGAACTGGGAGCCGCGGTTGTCGAGCTCACCGGTGCGGGGCGACGGCGACTTGTTGTTGTCGAGCAGCTTGCCGGTGGCGGCGTCGAGGGTCTTGGCGAGCAGCTTGGCGCGGCTGTTGCCTTCCTTGATGCCGAGGTCCTCCAGCGACACGGCGAGGGCCAGGAACTCGCCGAGGGAATCCCAGCGCAGGTGGTTTTCTTCGGTGAGCTGCTGGACGTGCTTCGGCGCGGAGCCGCCGGCACCGGTTTCGTACATGCCGCCGCCGGCCATCAGCGGGACGATGGAGAGCATCTTCGCCGAGGTGCCCAGCTCCATGATCGGGAACAGGTCGGTGAGGTAGTCGCGCAGGATGTTGCCGGTCACCGAGATGGTGTCGAGGCCGCGGATGACGCGCTCGAGGGTGTAACGCATCGCACGGACCTGGGACATGATGTGGATTTCCAGGCCGGTGGTGTCGTGATCCTTCAGGTACTTGGTGACCTTCTTGATCAGTTCGTTCTCGTGCGGGCGGTACGGGTCGAGCCAGAAGACGGCCGGGGTGTTGGAGTTGCGGGCACGGGTGACGGCCAGCTTGACCCAGTCGCGGATCGGGGCGTCCTTGACCTGGCACATGCGCCAGATGTCACCGGCTTCGACGTTCTGGGTGAGCAGCACCTCACCGGTGTCGACGTCGACGATGTTGGCGATGCCATCCTCGGGGACTTCGAAGGTCTTGTCGTGGGAGCCGTATTCCTCGGCCTTCTGGGCCATCAGGCCGACGTTCGGCACGGAACCCATGGTCTTCGGGTCGAAGTTGCCGTTGGTCTTGCAGAAGTTGATCATCTCCTGGTAGATCCGGGCGAAGGTGGACTCCGGCATCACGGCCTTGGTGTCGTACTGCTTGCCGTCGGCGCCCCACATCTTGCCGCCCTGGCGGATCATCGCCGGCATGGAGGCGTCGACGATCACGTCGTTGGGGGAGTGGAAGTTGGTGATGCCCTTGGCGGAGTCGACCATCGCCAGCTTGGGGCGGTGCTCCTGGCAGGCGTGCAGGTCGCGGATGATCTCGTCGCGCTTGGACTCGGGCAGGGTCTTGATCTTCTCGTAGAGGTCGACCATGCCGTTGTTGACGTTGATGCCCAGCTGGTTGAACAGCTCACCGTGCTTCTCGAAGGCTTCCTTGTAGAAGATCTTGACGCAGTGGCCGAACACGATGGGGTGGGACACCTTCATCATCGTCGCCTTGACGTGCAGCGAGAACAGGATGCCGGACTCGCGGCAGTCCTCGAGCTCCTTCTCGTAGAAGTCGCACAGCGCCTTCTTGCTCATGAACATGGAATCGATGATCTCGCCTTCGAGCAGCGCGACCTTCGGCTTCAGGACGGTGATCTTGCCGCCCTTGGCGATGAGCTCCATGCGCACGGTGCGGGCCTTGTCGAGGGTCATCGACTTTTCGCCGTGGTAGAAGTCGCCGCTGTGCATGTGGGAGACGTGGGTGCGCGACCACTGCTTCCATTCGCCCATGGAGTGCGGGTTCTTGCGGGCGTAGTTCTTGACGGCCAGCGGGGCGCGACGGTCGGAGTTGCCTTCGCGCAGGACCGGGTTGACCGCGGAGCCCAGGCACTTGCCGTAGCGGCTGGCGATGGACTTCTCTTCGTCGGTCTTCGGATCTTCCGGGTAGTTGGGAATCGGGTAGCCCTTGGCCTGCAGTTCCTTGACGCAGGCCTTCAGCTGGGCCACCGAGGCGCTGATGTTCGGCAGCTTGATGATGTTGGCGTCCGGCTCGAGGGTCTTGGCGCCCAGCTCGGCCAGGGTGTTCGGCACTTTCTGCTCGTCGCTCAGGTATTCGGAGAACTCGGCCAGAACGCGGGCCGAAACGGAGATGTCAGCCTTTTCGATTTCGATCCCTGCCGGGCCGGTGAAGGTCCGGATGATGGGAAGAAATGCGCACGTAGCCAGGAGCGGCGCCTCATCCGTGAGCGTGTAAATGATCTTCGATTTCCCTGCAGCCATTTAACTTCCCTCTATTTTCATTATCCAAGGACCAGAGCAGTGGCGATCCGTTGTCGCCACGCACGTCGGCTCGCATCGCGTGCGTAGCCAACTATAGAAAATAGCATGTATTGGGCCGCCCTGCATCGAAACCGCGGCCGGCACCGGCCCGCCGCGGCAGCAACCCGTAAACGGCAGCGGCCCCTCGCCTCCGACCGGAAACGAGGGGCCGCCACATGCGGGGGAAGGTTTACATCCGGGCGATCATCGCGTCGCCGAAGGCCGAACACGAGAGCTCGGTGGCGCCGTCCATCAGGCGGGCGAAGTCGTAGGTGACCTGCTTGTCGCCGATGGCAGCCTCCATCGACTTGATCACCAGGTCGGCCGCCTCGCGCCAACCGATGTGGCGCAGCATCATCTCGGCCGACAGGATCAGCGAGCCCGGGTTGACCTTGTCGAGCCCGGCATACTTGGGCGCGGTGCCGTGGGTGGCCTCGAAGCAGGCGTACTTGTCGGAGATGTTGGCCCCCGGCGCGATGCCGATGCCGCCCACCTGGGCCGCCAGCGCGTCGGAGATGTAGTCGCCGTTGAGGTTGCAGCAGGCGATCACGTCGTATTCGGCCGGGCGCAGCAGGATCTGCTGCAGGAAGGCGTCGGCGATGGCGTCCTTGATGACGATCTCGCGCCCGGTGTTGGGGTTCTTGAACGAACACCACGGCCCGCCGTCGATCGGCTGGGCGCCGAACTCGCTCTGGGCCAGCTTGTAGCCCACGTCGCGGAACAGGCCCTCGGTGAACTTCATGATGTTGCCCTTGTGCACCAGGGTCACGCTCTTGCGGTCGTTGTCGATGGCGTATTTGATCGCCGCGCGCACCAGGCGCGAGGTGCCCTCCACCGACACCGGCTTGATGCCGATGCCGCAATGCTCGGGGAAGCGGATCTTCTTGACCCCCATCTCGTCCTGCAGGAACTTGATGACCTTAAGCGCGCCGTCCGAGTCGGCCTGCCATTCGATGCCGGCGTAGATGTCCTCGGTGTTCTCGCGGAAGATCGCCATGTCGGTCTTGGTGGGGTCCTTCAGCGGCGAGGGCACCCCCTTGAAGTAACGCACCGGGCGCAGGCACTGGTAGAGGTCCAGCTCCTGGCGCAGGGCCACGTTGAGGGAGCGGATGCCGCCGCCCACCGGGGTGGTCATCGGGCCCTTGATGGACACCGAGTATTCCTTGAGCGCGTCGAAGGTCTCCTTGGGCAGCCATTCGTCAGGGCCATACAGCTGGGTGGATTTTTCTCCGGCGTAGACCTCCATCCAGTGGATCTTCTTCTTGCCGCCATAGGCCTTGTCGACAGCCGCATCGATGACCTTGATCATCACCGGGGTGATGTCGACGCCAATGCCGTCGCCCTCGATGAAGGGAATGATGGGGTTGTCGGGAACCGCCTGGCCGGGAATGATTTTCTGACCACCTGCAGGTACCTTGATGAATGAAGAACTCATTTCAACTCCCTCGAATAGATCACGCGTGTGTGGATGTGGCGGCCGGCGGCTCAGGAGCCCCGCCGCTTGCCGGCAACCGGCCTGCTCGTGGAGCAGCCACGCCGCTCCCGGCTCCTTGCAGTCGCAGCCCGCGGACATGGCGGGCGGCCGGCATTTCGATTATGGACGAAACCGCAAAGCGCTAAAAGCGCAATAGCAACAGGGATTTACGACGCTGCAGCGCAGCATGGGCGAATGCCTTCCAGCCAGTCTGGCCGGTGCTAGTATCTACAGCTCGAAGGCCGGCCGACCAGGCCCGGCGATCACCGGCAAGCCGCGAGCGGAGGAGCACCCATGGACGTCCAGCGCAACGAAAATCCGGTGGCCCTGGCCATCGCCCAGGCGATGATCGAGGGCTTCAACAAGCACTACCGGATCTTCCGCGAGACCTCCCGCCGGGCCAAGGAGAGCTTCGAGGCCGCCGACTGGCAGGGCCAGCTGTCGGCGGTGCGCGACCGGGTGCAGTTCTACGACGACCGGGTGAACGAGGCCGTCCAGCGCCTGCACGAAGAATTCGACGCCGCCTCCATCGACGACGCCACCTGGCAGGCCGCCAAGCTCCAGTTCATCGGGCTCCTGATCAACCACAAGCAGCCCGAGCTCGCCGAGACCTTCTTCAACTCGGTCACCACCAAGATCCTGCACCGGGACTACTTCAACAACACCTACCTCTTCGCCCGGCCGGCGATCTCCACCGACTACATCGAGTCCTTCCCGCCCACCTACTCCAGCTACTACCCCGCCGACGAGGGCCTGCGGGCAACGATCCGCCGCCTCATCGAGGACTTCGACTGGCAGCGCGCCTTCGAAGACCTCGACCGCGACGTGGACTACCTGATGCGCAGCGTGCAGGCTCACCTCGGCGGCACGTGGCCGAAGATGGAGGTGAATTGCCAGATCCAGGTGCTGTACTCGGCCTTCTACCGCAACAAGACCGCCTACATCATCGGCAAGGCGATCAACGGCTACGAGGAATACCCCTTCGCGATCGCCGTCCGCCATGGCGCCTCCGGCATGCTCTATCTCGACACGGTGCTCCTCGACCGCTGGCGGATCTCGCTGCTGTTCTCGCTGTCCCGCGCCTACTTTCTGGTGGACATGGAGGTGCCCTCGGGCTACGTGCAGTTCCTGCGCAGCATCATGCCCAACAAGCCGCGCTCCGAGCTCTACACCATGCTCGGCCTGGGCAAGCAGGGCAAGACGAACTTCTTCCGCGACCTCATCGCCCACCTGCGCCACTCCAACGACCAGTTCATCGAGGCGCCGGGCATCCGCGGGCTGGTGATGCTGGTGTTCACGCTGCCGTCCTACCCCTACGTGTTCAAGATCATCAAGGACAAGTTCGGCAGCTCGAAGAACATGGACCGGGCGACGGTGAAGCGCAAGTACCAGCTGGTCCGCCAGGTCGACCGGGTCGGGCGGATGGCCGACACCCTGGAGTTCTCCAACGTCGCCCTGCCCCGCAGCCGCTTCCACCCCGACCTCATCGCCCAGCTCCGCGAGCTCGCCCCGTCGGTGATCGAGGAAGACGGCGACACCCTGGTCGTCAAGCACGTGTACATCGAGCGCCGCATGACGCCCCTCAACATCTACCTCGCCAAGGCCACCGACGCGCAGATCGAGCACGCCGTGCGCGAATACGGCCAGGCCATCAGCGAACTGGCCATCGCCAACATCTTCCCGGGCGACATGCTGTGGAAGAACTTCGGGGTCACCCGCTACGGCCGCGTCGTGTTCTACGACTACGACGAGATCGAATACATGACCGACTGCAACTTCCGCAAGATCCCGCCGGCCCCCAACGAGGAGGCCGAGATGTCCGGCGAGCCCTGGTACAGCGCCGGCCCGATGGACATCTTCCCCGAAGAGTTCGCCACCTTCCTGCTCGGCCAGCCCAAGATCCGCAAGGCCTTCCTGCAGCACCACCGCCAGCTGCTCGACCCTAAATTCTGGCAGGACGCCCAGGCCAAGATCCGCAGCGGCTACGTCGAAGACTTCTACCCCTACCCCGCCGAGCTGCGCTTCTGCAACGCCTTTGCCGGCGACGCCCCGGCACCCGTCGGCGACACCTGAGCATCCCCCGGGCAGCCGCACAGCCCGATTCACGTAAACCCCAGTGTCATCCCTTGCCGGCAGGCCGCAACATGCCATCAGGAAGCGGCCACTCCGGGCCGCTCCCGATACCACGACAAGGAGGAGACACATGCAAAACCGTTTTCGTCTGCGCGCCCTGGCCCTGGCCGTCAGCAGCGCCCTGATCCTCACCGCCTGCGGGGGCGGCGGAGGCAGCGCCACCACGCTCAGCGGCACCGCCGCCGAAGGGCTGGCCATCACCAACGCCACCCTCACCGCGCGGGACACCCTCGGCAAGACCCGCAGCACCACCACCGACGCCAGCGGCAACTACACCCTCGACACCGCCGGCCTCAGCTATCCGCTGATGCTGCAGATCACCGGGAGCAAGGGCGTCTGGCACGCCCTGGTCAGCGCCGATGACGCCGGCCGCACCGTCAACGTGAACAACGCCACCGACAGCGTGGCTCTCCTCGCCCTCGGGCTCGGCTCCAGCGCGGCCCTGCAGAGCGCCTTCGCGAGCGGCAACTTCAGCCAGATCGACGCCGCCCGCATCGCCGCCGCCGACGCAAAACTCCTCGACGCCCTCGAGCACGAACTCGGCACCCGCCCGGCCAGCCTGCGCAGCGCCCGCTTCACCCCCGCCACCGACGACACCCCCGGCGACGAGACCGACCGCCTCCTCACCCTGGTGGGCACCCGGCCGCAGGGCACGGGCTTTGCCACCTACAACCTGATGCCCGAGAACGTCTGGGCCGACAGCTACACCACCCAGACCTACGACGGCAACAGCGACGACCTGCTCACCGCCGGCCTAGGCAAGACCGGCCTGGCCGCCGCCACCGCCCCGGCCTACGCCAACGCCGCCGCGCCCACCGCCGCCGAACTGCGCCGCAACGCCATCTACAACAACTACCGGGCCCTGGTGGACGCCAACAAGGGCACCGGCGGCTACGGCAGCCTCTACGGCCCCAACATCGACATCAACGGCGCCGACACCCTGGGCGAAGGCAAGGTCGCCGGGCTCGAAGCCATCGCCTACTCGGGCGACCGCAGCGGCAAGCGCAAGGTGGCGCTGATGGTCCAGGTGCCCGCCAGCTTCGACCCGGCCCAGCCCTGCATCGTCACCGCCACCTCGTCCGGCTCCCGCGGCATCTACGGCGCCATCGGCACCGCCGGCGAATGGGGCCTCAAGCACGGCTGCGCGGTGGCCTACACCGACAAGGGCAGCGGCAACGGCATGCACGACCTCGCCCGCGACACCGTCAACCTGCTCGACGGCACCGTCGCCAGCGCCAGCCAGGCCGGCAAGAACGCCCACTTCGGCGCCGGGCTGTCGGCCAGCGCACTCGACGCCTTCAACCAGAGCTTCCCCAGCCGCATCGCCTACAAGCACGCCCACTCCCGCCAGAACCCCGAAAAGGACTGGGGCCGCAACACCCTCGATGCCGTCGCCTTCGCCTTCTACGTGCTCAACGAGAAGTACGCCACCGCCGACGCCGGCGGCAAGAAACCCCGCCTGATCCGCCCGGCCAACACCCTGGTGATCGCCTCCTCGGCCTCCAACGGCGCCGGCGCCGCGCTGATGGCCGCCGAGCAGGACAAGCTCGGCCTCATAGACGGCGTCGCGGTGAGCGAACCGCAGATCCAGCCGAAGAGCCTGGGCAGCCTGGCCATCCGCCAGGGCAGCAGCACCGTGAGCACCGCCGGCAAGCCGCTCCTCGACTACTTCACCTACGCCAACCTCTACCAGCCCTGCGCGGCCCTCGCCGCCGCCGGCTCGCCAGGCGCCGCCTTCATCGCCGGCTATGCCACCAACCGCTGCACCGCCCTCAAGGCCAAGGGCCTGCTCAGCGGCGCCGACACCGCCGCCCAGGCCGCCGAGGCGCTACAAAAGCTGCACGCCTACGGCTGGAGTGCCGAGCACGACGTCTTCCACGCCTCCCACCACGCCCTTGCCACGCCGTCCATCGTCGTCACCTACCTCAACACCTACGGGCGTTTCAGCGTCACCGACAACGTCTGCGGCTTCAGCTTCGCCACCACCAACGGCGCCGGCGCGGTGAGCGCCACCAGCGCCGCGGTGCAGGCCGGCATCTTTGCCGTGGGCAACGGCGTGCCGCCCACCGGCGGGATCAACCTGGTCTACAACGACGCGGCAGGGGGCGCGAAGCGGGACGTGCTGGCAGTGTCGCCCTCCACCGGCCTCGCCGACGGCGCCCTCGACGGCGCCCTGTGCGCCCGGGCCCTCGTCACCGGCACCGACCCGGTCAGCGGCGCGGCGCTCACCGGTACCCTGCTCGCCCAGTCGGAGCGGGTCCGCCAGGGCATCCGCGAGGTCCAGATGGAAGGCCGGCTTGGTGGCAAGCCGACGATCATCGTGTCGGGCCGCTCGGACACCCTGATCCCGGTCAACCACGCCTCCCGCGCCTACTACGCGATGAGCCGCCAGGCCGACGGCGCCGCCAGCCGGCTGCGTTATTACGAGGTCACCAACGCCCAGCATTTCGACGCCTTCATCGACAACGCCGCGCTGCCGGGCTACGACACCCGCCTCGTGCCGCTGCACGTGTATTTCAACCAGGGGATGGACCTGATGTACGCCCACCTCAAGAACGGCACCGCGCTGCCCGCCTCGCAAGTGGTGCGCACCACGCCGCGGGGCGGCACGGCTGGCTCGGCACCGGACATCAGCGCCGCCAACCTGCCACCGATCGCGGCCACGCCGGCCGGCGCCGACAGCATCAGCTTCGGCAACGGCGTGCTCGCCGTACCGGAGTAAGCCGCTCGCCGACAGGCCCGACGCAGGCAACAAAAACCCGGCTCGCAAGCCGGGTTGTCATTTATCCGGTAGCTCAGCCCCAGCCGGACTCGGCGATCCACGGCCCGGCGCCGGCCGCGAGGGCATCGCGCACATAAGGCACGATGGCCTCCGGCAGGGCGCCCAGGGCAAACCAGCGGAGGTCGTCGCACTTGTTCGGCTCGGCGATCCGCGGCTCGCCCAGCCAGGCCTGCGCCCGCAGGAAGAAATCGATGCGGTTGGTGTCGGAGCGCCGATGCACCACCCCGAGCACCGCCAGGGCATCTTCGGCCAGCTCGATGCCGAGCTCCTCGCGCATCTCGCGCACCGCAGTGGCGCGCAGGGATTCGCCCTCCTCCACGTGCCCGCCGGGCAGGCTGTAGAGCCCATCGAAAAAGCCGGTGCCGGCCCGCCGCATCAGCAGCACCTGGCCGCCGCTTTCGAGCAGCACATGCACGCCGGTGGGAATGCCCGGGTGACGCATCAGTGCTTGCCCGTGCTGCCGAAGCCGGCCGCACCGCGCTCGCTTTCATCGAAGGAATCGACCACGTTGAAGGCCACCTGCAGCACCGGCACCACCACCAGCTGAGCGATGCGCTCGAGCGGCTGGATCGTGAAGTGCTCGTGGCCGCGGTTCCAGGTGGAGACGAAGATCTGCCCCTGGTAATCGGAATCGATCAGCCCGACCAGGTTGCCGAGCACGATGCCGTGCTTGTGGCCCAGCCCCGAGCGCGGCAGGATCATCGCCGCCAGCCCCGGGTCGGCCAGGTGGATCGCGATGCCGGTGGGCACCAGCACGGTGTGGCCCGGCGCCAGCACCAGCGGCGCGTCCACGCAGGCCCGCAGGTCGAGCCCGGCCGAGCCGCTGGTGGCGTAGGCCGGCGGCTGGTCTTTCAGGCGGTCGTCGAGAATCCGGATGTCGATACGGTGCATGGCATGGGCCTCAGTGAAGGTCGGGGGGTCAGTTCTTGGGCAGCAGGGCTGCCAGGTGGGCGACGATGGCGCGGGCCACCTCGGGCTTGGGCGCCTTCGGCAAGGGGTGGCGCCCCGCGTCATCGAACAGCACGACCTGGTTGTCGTCGCCACCGAGGCCGTCCTGCACCAGATTGCCGACCACCATCGGCAGCTTCTTGGCCTTGCGCTTGCCCTCGGCGTACTCGTCCAGGTTGCGGCTCTCGGCCGCAAAGCCCACGCAGAAGGGCGGGTTCGGCAGCGCGGCGACCTCGGCCAGGATGTCGGGGTTGGGCGTCAGGGTGATCGCCAGCTCGGCGCCGGATTTCTTGATCTTGTGCTCCGCCGAGGTCGCCGGGCGGTAGTCGGCCACCGCCGCCACACCGATGAACACGTCGCTGCCGGGCAGCGCAGCCAGCACGGCCTCGCGCATCTCGAGGGCGCTCCTGACGCTCACCCGGCGCGCGCCCATCGGCACCGGCAGGGCCACCGGCCCGCTCACCAGCACCACCTCGGCCCCCGCCTGCACGCAGGCCCGGGCGAGGCCGTAGGCCATCTTGCCGGAGCTGGAGTTGGTGATGCCGCGCACCGGATCGATGGGCTCGAAGGTCGGCCCCGCCGTCATCACGATGCGCCGCCCGGCCAGCAGCTTGGGCTGGAAGAAGCCGATCACCGCCTCGCAGAGCTCCTCGGGTTCGAGCATCCGCCCGAGACCGACCTCACCACAGGCCTGCTCGCCGGCGGCCGGGCCGAACAGCGTCACGCCGTCGGCCACCAGCTGCGCAGCGTTGCGCCGGGTGGCCGGGTGCTCCCACATCTGGCGGTTCATCGCCGGGGCCACCAGCAGCGGGCAGTCACGGGCCAGGCACAGGGTGGTCAGCAGATCGTCGGCCAGGCCGTGGACGAGCTTCGCCATCACGTCGGCGGTGGCCGGCGCGATGAGGATCGCGTCGGCGTCGCGGGTGAGGTCGATGTGCGCCATGTTGTTGCCCATCCGCGGGTCCCACAGATCGGTCCACACCGGGTTGCCCGACAGGGCCTGGAAGGTCACCGCCGTCACGAAGCGTGCGCCACCTTCGGTGAGCACCACATGCACGTCGGCGCCAGCCTTGCCCAGCAGGCGCACCAGCTCGGCCGCCTTGTACGCCGCCACCCCGCCGGTCACCCCCAGCACCAGTTTCCTGCCCTTCAGCTCGCTCATGCTAATGGTATTATCCGTTTCTCACACAGAAGCTGGAATTGTACACACCATGGCAATCACCGACTGGCCCGCCGACGAACGTCCGCGGGAGCGCCTGCTGGCCCAGGGCGCCGCCGCGCTGTCCGACGCCGAGCTGCTGGCCCTGTTCCTGCGTGTCGGCATCCGCGGCAAGAGCGCGGTCGACCTCGCCCGCGACCTGCTCACCCACTTCGGCAACCTGTCCACCCTGTGCAACGCCTCGGCCTCCGCCTTCGCGGCGATCCCGGGCATGGGGCTCGCCAAGTACGCCCAGCTCCAGGCGGTGCTCGAACTCGCCCGCCGCGCCCTCGGCGAGGAGATGGCCCGGCGTGACGTGCTCGACTCCCCCGCCACGGTGCGCGACTGGCTGCGTCTGAAGCTCGCCCAGCTGCCCCACGAGGTCTTCATGATCCTGCTCCTCGACGCCCAGAACCGGGTGATGGGCTGTGAAGAGCTCTTCCGCGGCACCCTCGCGCAAACCTCGGTTTACCCCCGCGAGGTCGTCAAGCTGGTGCTGGAGCGCAACGCCGCGGCGGTGATCCTGGCCCACAACCACCCGTCCGGCGTCGGCGAACCCAGCCACGCCGACCAGGCCCTGACCGACACCCTCAAAAAGGCCCTGGCGCTTGTGGACGTGCGGGTTCTGGACCACTTCATCGTCGCCGGAAACGCAGCCCCGGTATCCTTCGCCGAGCGCGGGCTCATCTAGCCGAACAGCCCTGTCACGGGCAGGATTCACAAGAATTACACCAAGCGCTTGATTCCAACTCACTTCTTCTTATACAATCGACGGTCTTACCGAATCAAAACCAAAGTTTGGAGCAACAAATGGCTCGCGTTTGCCAAGTGACCGGAAAAGCACCGATGGTTGGGAACAACGTCTCCCACGCCAACAACAAGACCAAGCGCCGCTTCCTGCCGAACCTGCAAAACCGCAAGTTCTGGAGCGAGGCCGAGAACCGTTGGGTACGCCTGCGCGTCACCAACGCTGCCCTGCGCACCATTGACAAAAAAGGCATCGACGCCGTCGTCGCAGAGCTGCGTGCTCGCGGCGAGAAGGTCTGATCCTTTAAACCTGGAGATAGATCGAAATGGCAAAAGGCGGCCGCGAAAAGATCAAGCTCGAGTCCACTGCCGGGACCGGGCATTTCTACACCACCAACAAGAACAAGCGTACGACCCCGCAGAAGCTGGAATTCAGCAAGTATGACCCGGTCGCTCGCAAGCACGTTCCGTACAAGGAAGTCAAGCTTAAGTAACTGCTTCCGGCACGCGGTTATCGCTTGTTGAACGCTTTCTACGTAAAAAAACCCGCCACGAGCGGGTTTTTTTACGCCCCTCACTCAGCCCTTCGGCACCTGCAGCAATCCTCGGACAGGGTCGAGACACCCCAGCGCCCAGACAGCCCAAAAACAAAACCGCCGTCGCACTTTCGCACGACGGCGGCTGGATCACGACGCCCGGGCCATCAGCCCAGGTCAGCCGGAAGGATCAGGCACGCTGGATGTTCGACGCCTGCTTGCCCTTCGGGCCCTGGGTGACCTCGAACTGAACCTTCTCCCCCTCCTTCAGCGACTTGAACCCGGCCATGTTGATGGCGGAGAAGTGCGCAAACAGGTCTTCGCTGCCATCGTCCGGCGTGATGAAGCCGAAGCCCTTGGCGTCGTTGAACCACTTAACAGTACCAGTTGCCATATTGCTCATTCCTTCTTGATTTCAGTAATACGATCCGGAAACCGGGTCTGTGGCCGCCCCTTCGTACGCGACAAGCTTGAGTGAGCGCTTCTGCGAGCACCTGGACCACCCAACCCGTCCCCGTCACGGAGCGAACACGCCTCTGCTTTTACGTGACTCGTCTTATGCCGTCAACGCATTTTTGGACCGCAAATATTGCTGCGTTAC
>JAKLLM010000059.1 GCA_023150125.1 Zoogloea sp. | reverse complement strand
GATGAATTTGAGCAGTCTCGACGCGCGCGACCTTCAGGAAAAAGCGCCAGCGCTGGCGCTTTTGAAGAGCTGACGAACCGGCAAGGCCAAGCTTCAAATGTCGCGTTGACGAGACATTTAAGAGCGGGAGAATCAAGAGAGACAAGACACCAAATTTGCCGACGTTGGCAACTTTGAAATCTCGTGCCTAGTGGTGCGGTCGCCTAAATGTTGCGACGTCGCAACATTTGGAGCCCCCGCGAGGCGGCTGGTCCCGCCGCCATTTGCTTGGTGACGCCTGCGGCCGGCGCGGGTGTGTGGGTGTTTGGTGTTTTTCTACGCAAAAACGTGTTGCGCTATGCAAAAGGTGTCGGCTATGATGAAGGTGTCGTTGAAACAGCAACGACCTGAGCTTGGTCGCTCGGTTATAGTAGGCGCACTAGCCGCGCCATTCTCCTTTGCCGCGGCTTTTTTGTGCGCGCTCGGTGTCGCTCTGTGGGCGGGCCGGGTGGGAGGGCTGCGGCCCTGCCGGTGCCTACTACCGGTCGACCAACCTGCCCGGTTCCGCTCTCCCTCTTGGTCGGGGGATAGCGGAAATGCAAACCGCTAGTAGGAGCGCACCATGAGCACTTATTCCGCCCACGAAGCCGGCAGCCTGCCGCTTCAAAAGTCTGTTGCACCCGAGCTTCTCCATGCCGTCCAGGTCGCCTTTCCGCAAGGCTACCGCCTGCCGGACGATTGCACCGATCCGAACCTGATCCAGCGCTACATCGCCGCCCAGATGGGGCGCACGGTGGAAGCCTGCCTCGAGGTCGGGCGCGGCCTACATGTCCTCAAGGAGCTCTGCCCGCATGGGGAGTTCATGAACCGCGTTGGTGAATTGGGGATAAATGACAGGGTGGCACGCCGATTCATGGCCGCATCCGTCCGCTTCTCAAATGCGTCGACGTTGCCGCTTTTGTCCGCAGTGGGAAAGCAGAGCAAGCTCTTCGAGCTGCTGCCGCTGGATGAAGAGCAGCTCGAAGAACTGGCGGTGAAGGGGCGGGTCGGCCCGCTGGCCCTGAGTGAGATTCCGGCGATGACGGTCACGGCCCTGCGCGGAAGGGTCAAGCGGTGCCTGGAAGAGCGCCGGCAGGTGATCGATGCGCTCTTCGCCGAGAAGAACAAATGCGGCGTTGACACCGCATTTGAACGCCCCGCCGATGCCCTCCAGCCCGGCGACCGCATCGAGAGCCTTCACGCCCGCCGGCCCGGCGCGGTGGTCAAGGTCTATGCCGATGGCAGCGCCTGCGTGTGTTGGGACGATGGCGAGCCGCAGGAGGCCGGCCTCGGCCACGAGCGCATGCCGCGCAACCTGCTGGTGAAGGTGGCCTCCGAGGCTACCCCCGAAGAAGGCGCCGTCAACGCCGCATTTGAAACCCGTTCCGATGCCGTCGCAGGCGATGTCAATGATGGGGGCACCAGCCCCACGGCCACGCCTGAAGCCGCCCCGGAGCCCGGCGCCCAGGCAGCGCCCGCCGAGAACATCCGCCGCGTGGATGCCAAGCTTCAGGTGCATTGGGCCGGGCGGGTGTTTGACGTGTCGAAGGCCGGCGTGGGCGTGGGTGACGATGTGATGTGCCAGCCGGCCCCGATCCCGCCCTTCCTGTGGGTGCGCAAGATTGACGCCAGCCAACGGGAGCACATGGCCACGATGGTCGAGCCCGTCGAGCCGCCCCCGCTGGTTTCCCCGCAGGCGGCTCCGCCTGACCCGGCGCTCACCCACCGGAAGCTCTATTTAAGGGAGCGGATGAAGGTTCTGTTGCGCTACACCGACGGCCCCGAGCTGAACGACATCGAAGACCTGCTTGACGAGCTGGTCAGTGACATCAGCCGAGGCCGCTACGTGCCCGGCCTGGTGGCTGCCGACTACGAGCTGACCCGCCGGTTCTGGATTGAAGGGGGTGCAAAATGAGTACCAACCTCGCCAACCACCCGGCCTTCGCCGACCCGCAAGGCTGGTCCGCCGCGGCACAGATCATGCAGGCCGCCGGGCGCGACCAATGCAGCGACGCGCGCACGCTGCTTGGCGTGTCGATCAGCCGCACCCGCACCCTGGTGCGTGCCCTGTACATGATGATGCACGACACCCCCACGCCCAACGTGGATGACGTGTGCACGATTCTTGACATGGTGCGCGACACGGTTGAAGGCATGGGCGAAGACCCGCTGGAGTTTGTGGAGGACTTCGAGATCAGCGTGAACAGCGCGATTTACCAGAACCTCACGGCCCGCACTGCTGCGGTGGAAGCAGCCCCGGCCGCCCCCGGCGAGGTGCCCACCCAGGGCTTTGCCGAGGCGCTGCGCACGGCCATTGAAGGCGCTCTCGGCGATCACTTCGAGGCGCAGGCCAAGCCGGCCAAGGCGGTGAAGGCTACCAAGCGCAAAGCCAGTGTGAAGGGGGCCGCATGAACGACCATGCACAGGCCACGCGCGCGGCCTTTCTGCGCGCCCAGGTGAAGCACCGCCGCATCGGTCTGATCGTGCGCTGGGTGGGCGCTGCCTGCCGCCGGCTGCGCCCCGAGCGGCCTCGTGATCCGCTGGCCGGGCTGCGGCTCGGGGTGGAGCTGGACGCCGCCGGGCTTGCGTATGTGGCGGTGAAGAGACGATAAGCCCGCCGGCTTCGTCGCACCGGAGCCCGACCTGCCCCAGTGACCCACCGCCCGACCCCGGCCCCCGCCTGAGCCGCCCAGGCCGGGCGCTGACCCA
This sequence comes from Zoogloea sp., assembly GCA_023150125.1. Lineage (GTDB taxonomy): Bacteria > Pseudomonadota > Gammaproteobacteria > Burkholderiales > Rhodocyclaceae > Zoogloea. The sequence continues at coordinate 10,228 of JAKLLM010000059.1, read as the reverse complement.
CCCGCAACCACACATCGAACCTCCCGCCCGGGGGGTTTTTTTTCGCCTTCGAGGGCCTGAGCGCAACGCCGGGCGGCTCACAGCGTGGCAATGGGCCTGGAAGCCCTCCCAATCGCTCCCTATGCGTCCCAAACATACGCGGCGGGCGCTGATGCATGCACACCGCCCCGCTGCGTCAGTGGGCCGGATTTGGAAGAACGGCTGTTCTGGTGGGGTGGCGGGTTTCCGCTCGGCTGGGCGGGTTGAATGAATGACGTTTGTCAGTCGCCGGGGAAGTTGTGACAACGGTCAAATATAGATGCCGCGAAACGTTCGTGGGTAAGGCTTGGTGGGTCGTGAAAGACGAATGGAGGGCTGTATGGATCAGAAACAAGAACTCGTGAGCGGTGCGCCGGGCACCCGTGGTGGCGTCGAGTACAGGAGCGAATTTGCGGACTTCTTTCAACGGGCAGCCCGTCAGATTGATGTCGAAGAGAGCAAGGCCACGGCTGTGGGAGAAAAGCTCTTGCTCCTTTTCTTGGGAGAGTTCGGAGGAAGTCAGCCCTACATTCCAATCCAGGCTTCTGTCTGTGTTTCCAAGATGTGGGTCGAGTGCTTCGAGAAGTATCAGAAGGGAATCTATTCGATTGAAAGGATTGCCCAGCTGATGGAGGTGTCGCAGAGACAGGTATACCGGGTCATGAAGACTATGACCGAGGCGGCCAGAAAGGCCCGGAAGCCTACGCAACAGTTCACCGGCGGCGGCCGGATGAACCCGAATTGAAGCCCTGACGGGCATTCACCCGGCCCGGGCCGGCTGAGGGTTTGGTCAATAACCAACGAGAAGGATGATGAACATGAACATGAAGATGGAAGAGGCCCCGGCGCTGGCCGGCCTGCGGGTCCACCTGGCGAAGGTGGCGGAAGTGTCGGAGCGCCTGGCGCATGTGTCGGCGTCGGCGGTGGAGGGGCGGGAGACCCTGAAGGATTACGCTGCACAGATGCCGAATCTTGCCGCGCTGGAAAAGGCAGAGTCCGACGCCATGGCGGCGGTGGCCTTGGGCGAGGTGGATAGCGCCATCGCGCAAAAGGCTTCCAAAGCGCTGGTTGCCGCCCGCACGGTGGCGGCGGAGCTGGGTCCGAAGATCAAGGCGGCAGAGAGCACCATTGCCGGCCTGGAGCGCCGGGAGGCGGAGGCCCGCGCTGCCCTGGCCGAGCTTGAAGCGGCGGGGCCGGCGGCGCTGCTTGCGTACCTGAAGGAAGAGATGGCGGCGGAGGCCGCCCGCTATGTGAAGGCCGCCTCCGCGCTGATGCGCCACCATTCGCGCCTCCGCGCGCTCGGCGGTTTGGCCGCTGAAGTGGGCCTGCCGCAGCATATGTCGGGCACTGACATGAAGTTGGTGATCGGCCGTATGGATTGGCTGAGCGCCTTCGAGGGGCAGCAGGTTCCCCATAATCCGAAGCTGCTTTGCGAGGCCGGTACCGCCCTCTTTGGTCAAGCGGTCCTCCAGGCCGCGAAGCGGGATGAAGCCGACCGGCTGCAGGCGGAGCTGGGCATCAGCTTCCGGGCAGTGGCCGATAAGATGAAGGCGAAGGCGTAGCGCCATGGCGACCGATGCCGAACTCGACAGCGCGGCCCGGGCCTACGCGCTCCGCCATGGGGTGGGTTACATGGAGGCGCTGAAGCAGGTTGCCGCCGCCCAGCCCGCGCCGGCCTACGCGGAGGCCCGGACGGGCTTTGCGAGCGACGATGACGCGAAGCTGCATGCCGCGGCCACGCGCTACGCCGCATCGAACGCGGTGCCGTATTGGGACGCACTGACCGCAGTGCGCGACATGGTTAGCTACAGCGCCCAGGCCAAGACGCCGAGCCCTGACCAGGCCGGCGGCGATGACGCCGCGGCGCTTGACCGGGCGGCAAAGGTCTATGCCCAGTTGAAGAAGGTGCCGTACATGGAGGCGCTGCAGGCCGTGCGCAGCATCGCCCAATCCGGTGGGGCGTCTTACTCGGAAGTGGTTGCCGAGATTGCCGGGGTGGTCTTCTTCCGGGAGAGCTCCCAGGCGGTGATTGCCTTTGCGGCAGCGGCGGACCTGGAAGGCCAGTGGATCGATATCTTCAAGGCAGGCATCCACATTGACGACCAGGGCACCGAGCGCGTGTTTACGGAAGGCGACATCGAAGACATTGCCCGGGGGTATCGGCCGGACGTGCGCGAGGCGCCGCTGGTGGTGGGCCACCCGGAAACGGACGGCCCGGCCTTCGGGTGGGTGAAGGAGTTGCGCCGTGGCCTCGGGGGCGTGCTGCAGATGCGTGCGAAGCAGGTCAATGAGCGGTTCGCCGAGGGGGTGCGGGAGGGGCGCTTCAAGAAGCGCAGCGCCGCGCTCTACCCGCCTTCCCACCCGTCCAACCCGAACCCCGGAAAGTGGTATCTGCGGCACGTGGGCTTTCTCGGTGCCGCGCAGCCCGCAATAGCGGGCCTGGCCGACCCTGTCTTTTGAACCCCAGGCCGGCGTTTGCCGGCCTTTCTATTGGTGATGTCATGACGTTATCCGCAATCGAAGCGCTCCAGTCCTTGAGGGCATTGCTGGTCAACAACCCGAAGGCGTGTGTCGAGGTGCCGGACCCGCTCACGATCAACATTGTCCACCAGCCTCGCGCGCTTGAAATCAAGCTGGTCGACCTGGCGCTGGCCGAGCTGCAGGGGAAGGATGAAGGCCGGGCGGTGGGCGGCGCCGCGACGCAGCGTGAGCAGTGCGCCGGGCTGCCCGAGAAGGCGCTGGAGGTTGTCCCCAACGGGGTCAGCGGCTCGTGAAAGACGTCAAGGTAAAGATCACCGCGGATGTTGCGGGAAGCGACAAGGTTGAGCAGCTGCGGAACTCCGTTGACGGAATTGGGCATAGCGCCACCTCGGTCGACAAGACCTCGGCTGCGCTCGGTGCGCTGGGCAGCGGCGCCAAGACGGCGGCGGACCGTATCGACAACGCCTTCGGGGTCGTCGGCGTGCGCTCGGCCGCGCAGATCAACGGCGAGATCGTGCGTGTCAATCAGGCGCTCGATGCGCTGGCCCGTGAGGCAAAGGTAACGGGCGCCGAGTTCGACCGCGCCTGGACGGCGGGGCAGGCCCAGATTGCGAAGCTGCGGGCTGAGCTTGCCGGCACACAGCCCGCCGTCGATCAGCTCGGGACAGGTGTCAAGGGGCTGGGCGGCGAGTTCGGCGGCCTCACCTCCCGGATCGTCGGGGCCTTCGCCGCGCTTCAGGGAGGCCGGGCATTCATTGAGGCCAACGCCCAGGCGGAAACCTTCGCCCGCACCATGACGGTGCTGACCGGCAGCAGTGAGAAAGCCGCCGCGGAGATGGACTATGTCCGCAATGCCGCCGGGCGCCTCGGCATTGACGTGCAGGAAGCCGCCAAGAGCTACACGCAGTTGGTCGCCGCGACCAAGGACACGGCGCTTGAGGGCGAAGGGGCGCGGCAGGTCTTTGAGGCGGTGGCCGGCGCGATGGGAAGCCTCGGCAAGAGCAGCGCCGAGACCAACAACGCGCTGCTGGCCGTCAATCAGATGGCCAGCAAGGGCACCGTGAGCATGGAGGAGCTGAAGGGCCAGCTTGGCGAGGCGCTTCCCGGCGCGATGAAAGCCGCCGCCAACGGCGCCGGCCTGACGGTGGCCGAACTCACCAAGATGGTCGAGTCGGGTGGTGTGCTCGCCGAGGACCTGCTGCCGGCCCTCGCCAAGGGCCTGAAGGATATGTACGGGGTCGGAAAGACCGAGAACGACACCTTCACCGCCCAATGGGCGCGCCTGAAGAACAGCGTCAACGAGACGATGGTGGTGCTCGGCAATACGGGTGTGTTTGCCGGGCTGACCGAAGGCTTGGCCGCGGCGGCGAAGGCTGTGGGGGTGTTGAGCACGGGGTTTGTCGCGGCGGGCCAGAAGATCGGCATCATGTCGGCGGCCATCGCCAGCGGCGACCTCGGCCTGAAGGGCTGGTCTGAGCGGACGAAGCAGGCGCTCGGCGAAGTTGACGCACGGACGGCCGAGTCGTTGGAGAAGCTGAGCAAGGTAGCGACCAAAACCGGCGCGGCTGTGGCCGAAGCCGGTAACGCCGCCGAGAAGGGCGGCAAGCAGGCGGAAGGGGCCAGCTCCGGCTGGCTGACCGTCGACAATGCATATAAGAAGGTCGAGGAATCCAGCACAAAGCAGATCAGTACCCTGAAGACCCTGCAGGAAGCGCGTGATGCCGAGGGCGCATCGCTGAAGGCCGCGGCCGACACCTACGGCACCCAGGCCGAGAAGCTCGCCGCAGCCACCAAGGCAGCCGAGATGCACGAGGCTGCAGTCAGGGCGCTCGCCGAGCAGGTGCGGGCAGATCTGGAGATCGCCAAGGCCCGCCTTGCATCGATCGACCAGGAGCGCGACGCAGAGGGCAATCTGACCAAGGACAAGGAGAAGCTGCGGGAGGAGCTGGTCAAGACCATCGAGGCCAAGCAGGCCGAGGCGGACAAGACGGCCCAGGCCACCGAGGCCAGCCACGCCGCCAGCAACCAGGCGCAGGCGGCCGCGGCGGTCTATGCCGACCACGCCAAGCAGGTGTATGCGCTGCGCGATGCCTGGCAGGCCGCCGAGGTGGAATACCAGCGCCTTGCTGCGGCAAGCGCCAAGGGCGCGAATGTGGCCAGCGAGATGAAGGCCGCGGATGAGGCCCGGGCCAAGGCGTTGCTGCTGTACCGCGACGCGCTCGCCGATGCGACCGCCGCCGCCGAGCGCCATGTGGAGTCCCAGCGGCGGGCGTCCAGCATCCAGCAGTCGGCCGCACAGAACGACCTGTACCGTGCCAACACGATCCTTGAGATTGCCAAGCAGCGCGGCAACGAGAAGGACATTGCCGAGGCGCAGATTGCGGTATGGCGCATCGAGCTGGAAATCACCGAGGCCCAGGCCAAAGCCGCGCGCCTCGAAGCCGAGGGGATGCTGCTGGTCGCCAAGGCGAAGCGTGAAGAGCTGCTGGCCTCCGGCGCGCTGACCGAACAGAAGAAGGCCGAGTTGGCGCTGATGGACGCCAACATCAAGGCCAAGCAGCTCGAAGCGGAAAAGTACGATCTGGTCGCCGAGCGGATGCGCAAGCTCAACTATGAGACCAACGAACTCGCCGCCGGATACGGCGATCTCTCGGAGTCTGCCGGCAAGGCCGCCAGCAGCGCCGACCGCGCCGCAGAGAGCTATGACGGCCTGGCCACGTCTATCCGCGATGCGAGCAAGGCAAAAAATGAGTTCGCCACCAACACCCGCGGGGAGGTTGTCACGTCAGGCCCCGACGTGACGGGCTTGGCGGCCAAGTATGCCGATTCGCCGGAAATGCAGAAGGCGATTGCTGATCTGTTCCCGTTTTTCTACCAGAAGGCGCTGCAGGACCCGCAGAACAGGTCGACGACCCAGGGCGTGGCCTACGGTGCGGCCGAACAGCAGGCCATCTCTCAAGCGGTTGCAGAGGCTCAGCGCCGGTCAAGCGGATCGGGCGGCTCAACCTCCTCCGGCAGCTCAAGCGGTACGGGCGGAGCCGTGGGCTACGGAAACATCGTGCGTCACGAGTACGTCGTGAAGATTCCCACCAGGACGGGCACGGCCAGCATCAACGTTTCTGACAAGACATCGGCCGACGAGCTGGTCAGATCCCTTCAAGAAGGACTGGCCGCTATGTCGTAGACTTCTCGTCTTGCGGCGTTTCAGAGGGGCGGGTTGCCATCAATCAACCCGCCCCTCTTTCGAGCCTCACCAGCATGCGCATCGTGATCGTCGGCCAGGCGTGGTTCGGCGCCGAGGCACTGCGGATGTGCCTCCGGCGTGGCGACCAGGTCGAGAAAGTGCTGGCGCCGGCATCGGCGGGGGAAGAATACGACCGCCTCTATGCCGCGGCCCAGCAAGCCGGCGTACCGGCCGAGCACTGCGGCCGAAGGGTCACCGCCGCCGACATCCCCGCCGGCGTCGATCTTATCCTCGCCGCCCACGCCCATGCCTTCATCGACGCCGGCGCCCGGGCTGCCGCCCGCCTCGGCGCCCTCGGCTACCACCCATCGCTCCTGCCGAGACACCGCGGCCGCGACGCGGTGCGCTGGACGATCCACATGGGCGATGCGATCGCCGGTGGCACGGTCTATTGGATGGATGACGGTGCGGATACCGGGCCGATCGCCCGGCAGGGCTGGTGCCACGTGCTCCCCGGTGAAGCCCCCGCCGAACTGTGGCGCCGTGCCCTGGCACCGATGGGCCTACGCCTCCTCGAGGAGACCCTGGCGGCCCTTGATCAGGGCCATGTGACGGCAACCCCACAGCTCGAAGCCTGTGCAACGTGGGAGCCCGCATTCACCCCCACGAAACTCGCCGGCAGGGAAGGCGCGCAGTAGAGTGCATCCACACGTAAAATCGTTTCGCAGAGCAAAAGCCCGCGGTCCCCCCGTTTATCTCGCCTCAGTCCCGGCGTTTATCGCGGGCGGCGTTAGGTGCGCGGGTGGCGAAGCGGGGAGCGGTGGAAACTGGATCAGGGGCTCGGGAGCTGGCGGGGCACAGCCTCATCAGCCCCGGCCCACGCCCCACTTCCCATTACCTACTCCCCACTCCCCAGCCTCTCAGCGCTCTTCCAGCCGGTACTCCACGTAGGCCCGGTCGCGCAGCTGGCGCAGCCAGTCCTGGAAGGCTTCGTCGGACTTGCGTTCGCGCAGGGCGTTGCGGGCAGCGGCGCGCTTGCGGTCGTCGGAGACGTCCTGCACGCGGCGCTCGTCGACGACGATCAGGTGCCAGCCGAAGGGCGACTGGACCGGCTGGCTGACCTCGCCCGGCTTGAGGGCGTCCATGGCCTGCTCGAACTCGGGCACGGTGTCACCCGGGTAGATCCAGCCCAGGTCGCCGCCCTTGGCGGCGGAGATGTCGGCCGAGTGCTGGCGGGCCAGGTCGGCGAAGCTGGCGCCGCCCTGGACGACGCGTTCGCGCAGGTCGACGAGGCGACGGCGGGCCTCGGCGTCGGAGACGACCTCGCTGGTCTTGATGAGGATGTGGCGGGCGTGGGTCTGCTGCACCTGGGCCGGCGCTACGGCCTGGCCACCGCCCTTGCGGCCCACCACCTTGACGAGGTGGAAGCCGGCGGCACTGCGCAGCACCGGCGTGGTGTCACCCGGCTTGAGCCCGGAGACGGCCTCGGCGAACAGGCCGGGCAGGCGTTCGGCGCTGCGCCAGCCGAGGTTGCCGCCCGACAGCGCGTCCGGTGCGTCGGAATAGCTGGCCGCCAGCTTGTCGAAGGGCTCGCCGCGGGCCACCCGGGCCGCCACGTCCTCGGCCTTGGCGCGCAGGCGGGCGAGCTGCTCGGGGCTGGCGCCCTCGGGCGCGCGGAACAGGATGTGGGCGAGGTTCAGCTCTTCCTGGCCGACAGCGAGGTTTTCGGGGTTGGAGAGGTAGTTGGTGACTTCGGCATCGGAGATCACGATGCGGCTGTCCACCTCACGCTCGCGCACCCGGCCGAGCAGCATCTCGTTGCGGACTTCGTCGCGGAAACGATCCCAGCTGATGCCGTCCTTCTCGAGGGCCTTGCGGAAGTCGCTCATCGACATGCGGTTGTTGTCGGCGATGCGCCCGAGGGCCCGGTCGAGGGTGACGTCGTCGACCCGCAGCGAGGTCTCGCCGGCAAGCTGCAGCTGCAGGCGCTCGACGATCTGGCGCTCGAGCACCTGGCGTTCGAGCACCTCGGCGGGCGGCAGCGGCGTGCCCTGGCGGCTCAGCTGACGGGTGACCTGTTCGACCCGCTGGCGCAGTTCGGTGCGGGTGATGACGTCGCTGTTCACAACCGCGACGATGCGGTCCACCTCGATGGCGCCGTCGGCGGCAAGGGCCGCGTGGGCGAGCAGGGAGGCGGCGAGGAAGGAGACGATGCGTTTCATGGGCGGGAGCGTTCTTTCAGAAATCGTCGTCGTCACCGACGAAGGGCGTGGAGCCGTCGTTGATCTTGGCGTAGCCGGGCACGCTGCGCTTGAGCACGTTGAGCGGGCTGGACCCGATGCTGCCGGCGCCGTTGAACTCGAGCTGGAAGAACATGGCGCGGGTCGAGTCGGTGGCGCTGGTGGTCAGGTGCTGCACCACGCCGCGGAACACCCAGCAGCCGCCGTTGTACTCGATGCCGGCGATGCCCTGGGTGAGGCGGTGGTCGCGCAGGTTGCGATTGTAGCGGCCGACGCCGTACCAGTTGCCCCACAGCGGCCACTGGCCGGTGATGTCAAGGTCGCGGAAGCCGTCGGGCGAATCGACCACGGTGGAGTAGTTGCGGCGGTAGCGCCAGCTGACCCCGAGCGCCTTGGCGTAGGCCGGCTGGAAGCGCACGCCGAAGTTGAAGCGCTCCGTCCAGTTGTCCCGCGGGTTGTACTGCCAGGCGGTGTCGAGGGTGGTCTTGGGCGCGAAGGTGGCGCTGAAGGCAGCCAGCAGGTCGGCCTGCTTGCCGGTGCGCACCGGGGTGTTCTGGTTGAGGGAGACGCGCTGATCGACCATGTAGTAGCGCTGGCCGATGGCCGCGCGGACCTTCTCGGCACCGCTGGCCGGGTCGATCAGGCGGGTCTGCAGGGCCGTGGTGACCTGGTTGGCGTTGGAGATGCGGTCGCCGCCGGTGTACACGTTTTCGGCGAAGATCTGCGCGAAGTTGAAGTCGTAGTAGCCCGAGTCGAAGTTGGGGAACTGGGACTGGTCGCGGTGCGGCACGTAGAGGTAATACACCCGCGGCTCGAGGGTCTGGATATAGTCGGTGCCGCCGAAGTTGGTGTCGCGCTCGAAGGTCACGCCGCCGTCCACCGAGAAGATCGGCAGCGTGCGGGTGAGCGATTCGTCGCCGGTGTCGCCGTTGCGCCGCTCGATCTCGTAGCGGGTGGCGTGGATGCCGATCTTGGGCGTGACGTAGAAGGCTGCCGTCTGCAGCGGCAGCGCCAGCTGCGGGTAGGCGGTGAGACGCTGACCGCGGGTGAACTTGGTGTGGTGGAAGTCGACGAACTCGCTGGACATCAGGAAGGTCGCGCCGCCGGGCAGCTCGGGGCGGTTGGCCGTGAGGGTGAGCTGGGGCAGGCGCTTGTAGGGCTCGCCGACCTTCACGTTGGTCTTCGGGTCTTGAAGGGTCTGGAAGGACTGCAGCATGCCACTGGCCGTCCACCAGCCCCCGCCGCCGTAGCTGAGCCGGGCCTCGCGGGGCAGGTGGACCTGGGAGGTGAGGTGCAGCCGCGAGCTGAGGTCGATGAAGTAACGCGGGTCGGAGACCCCGGAGAAGTTCAGGTTGCCCGCCCAGCCGCCGCCGAAGTTGTGGTCGTGGCGCAAGTTGCCGGCGTAGCGGCTGCGCCCCTCGACCTGGTCTTCGGGCATGTATTCGATGAAGCTGTAGCCCTTGTAGTCGGACGTGAGGTAGCGCGCCTCGTTGCGCAGCTGCAGCCCGCGCCGGCCCATGTAGCGGAAGGTGAGCGTGTCGTCGTAGTTGGGCGCGAGGTTGAAGTAATAGGGCACCGTGAGGTCGAAGCCGACCTTGTTGGACGTGCCGAAAGTGGGCGACAGCACGCCGGAGCGGCGCTGGTCGGCGAGCGGGAAGTCGGCCCACGGCAGGTAGCCCAGCGGGACGCCCTTGAACACCAGGGTGCCACCGCTCGCCTCACCGACGTTGGTGTCGTAGTCGAGCTCGAGCTCGTTGGCCTTGAGGTACCAGTCGGGCCGGTCGGGCTTGCAGCTGGTCCAGGTGGCCTTGGTGAAGCGGAACTGGTTCTCGCCCTCGAGGTAGAGCTTCTCGGCCGAGCCGTGGCCGGTGAGCGGCTGCTGGGCCCGCGGCGTGAACTGGCCGGGGAGCAGCACCTGCCCGGGCGGCGCCGGGCGCGGCGGGCGGCTGATCGCATAGTCGGGCGACTCGAACACGCCCACCTGCTGCCCCACCTTGACCCGCGCGTGGGGCCCGGTCATCTCGTCGCTGCCACGGCTGATGCGCACCTTGCCGGTGGCCTCGACCTCGTCGGTCAGCTCGAAGTAATGCAGGCGGTCGCCCTCGATGCGGGTGTTGTCGCGGGCCAGCAACGCCGACCCCTCGGCCACCGCGTCCACGTCCTGGCGGCCGAAGACCTTGTCCGCGGTGATGCGCGTCGAACCCGGGGCGGCCGGCGTGGCCGGTGTGGCGGCGGGCGCGGCGACAACCCTAGCCGTGCGGCCGGCCGCCGGCGCCACGGGCCGTGCATCGGGCCGGGCAGGCTT
>JAKLLM010000058.1 GCA_023150125.1 Zoogloea sp. | reverse complement strand
GAAGAGCAGCAGAATCACCCCGAGCTCCGCGGTGTGCAGCAGGTTGTCGGGGTCCCGCACCAGCTTGATCCCGAAGGGACCGATCAACATGCCCACGGCCAGGTAGCCGAGCACCGTCCCCAGGCCGGCCCGCTTGAACAGCGGCACGAAAAGAACGGACGCCAGCAGCAGGGCGGCAAAGGTGGTGAGGGATTGCATGGGGCGAGGAGGACGAAAGCCTTCTGAGCAGGAACCCGGCGAGTTTCTCACAAAGGACCCGACGGATTCGCCGGAGAAGGATCTGGAAACAATCAAGGCCCCCCATCTGCCAGCCCGCCCGGACGCCATCCGGCCCTGTCGGCGTTTCTTACAGCCCTCCGCCGCACACCGCTCCCGGGCGTCATGACAACCGCCCCAGAACGACCACCAGACACCAAATTCAACAATTTCACATCAAACTGGCACAGTTGATGCTCAAACCCAAATGCAGACACGGTTTGCGACAAATTAATTGTTTACGCATTGGAGGAAGCATCATGAGACCAGAAAAAAACAGAATCCTGAGTGCGATAGCCGCCGCCGCGACCTGCTCGTTCGCCGCCGCCCCCGCCGCAGCTTTCGATCTCACCAACGGCTACTACATGACCTACGGCGACGCGAACTCCTACTCGCTGCCGATCAACAACCTCGAGGTGATGTCCGGCCCCGGGCAGATCGACCTCTACACCAAGCTCGGCCTGCAGAGCCAGCTCGACAACCCCATCGCAGGCATGGACAACGCCTACGACACGCCGAGCGCCAACAACATCGAAGGCTTCCGGATGGGCGCCGGCAACGAGCCGGGCGGCGCCAACCCCGAAGGCAGCTGGGACCGCATCGGCTGGTGGGACAGCTCCCTCGAGGCCCTCAACACCGCCCTCGACCTGACCAAGAATGCGCCGATCTTCTACTTTGCCAACAACGAGACCGGCAACGGCGACAACCTGGCAGGCTGGGGCCGGGTCGAGCTGACCCACAACGGCGTGGTGATCGGCCGCTACGACCTCACCAACGACGATCACGACCCGAGCAACGGCGTGCCGGGCTACGGTGCTCCGCCGGTAGGCGGTGGCGTGCCCGGCACCGGCGACCCGCTGGCAGACGCCGCACGCTACACCTCGGACGGCGCCGCCCCGCTGGTGCCGGACTTCCTGATGTCGGGCGGCCTCGTATGCGCCGATGCGGCCGGACTGGTGGATTGCAGCCAGCCCCATCTCTACGAGTTCCAGCACAACCTGGGCGGTGACCGGGCAGCCTATGCAGTGGTGTTCCCGGAGCTGAACATGCAGCTTGCCGAGGTGATCGGCATCGTCGCCGCCAACCTCAACCCCGGCGAAACCCTGGCCAACTACGCCCTGCACGTGGACTACCGCCTGGGTTGCGGCCCCGAGGGCGCGTTCCCGCAGGTTCCGGCCGGCGGCAACAAGACTGAATGCGACCCCAACTACGCGACCAATGGTGGCAGCGAGAAAGTCTTCATCGGCACGCTGAACAACATCCAGGTCGTTCCCGAGCCGGCCACCGGAGCCCTGGCGGCCCTGGGCCTGCTGGGTGCGTTCGGTGCCCTGCGGCGCCGGAACAAAGCCTGAGCGCACGGCGTTCTGCCAGCAAGGGCCGGGGCTATCCCGGCCTTTTTTTGTTCACGCACCGGAAACGGACAAGGCCTGCCGCCCCGAGGCGGCCGCTGAAAGCGCCGGCCCACAGCGCAGAAGACTGCAACTTTTCACTGGCACCACCCCGTTCTGTCGGCATTTCTTACACGCACGGGCGTGATTTCCTCCGCTCCGGGCCGTGTCGTGCGAAACGTCACCCCCTTTCAGGCAGTGACAAAAACATCAAATAAATCCCATCTTGCCGCGCAAACATCAGAATTTTAACAATTTTTAAAAACACGAAATATTCGAAACGCGGAGCGCGTCCCATGCCGAACACATGCCACGAGTTTGGTGCAGCAAGCTGGAGATGTCGGTAGTTTTTACGCTGTTCCGGCCTACCCCCGCCACACCATCAGCACACAAAACGTCAAAACCTTTAACCACACTGCCATTGCGGGATATTTGCCGTTTCTGGCACGACTGATGCAGCGAAAACCTCGACCCAAGGCCATTCAGCTTTTCAGCTTCAAGACTCCGGCAGCCCGACTGCCACGTTAAACGGGAGCGATCATGAAACGCCTCAGCCACGACACACTCAGGTCCACGACCCTCGGCCTCGCCGGCGCGCTGGCCCTTGCCTTCTCCACGACGGCCCAGGCCGATGCGACCAACGGCGTCATCGACACCTGGCAGGTGGATGTCGCGACCATCTTCGACACGGCGAGCATCTGCGACAGCACCGGCGACTGCACGGCCCCCACCGGCGTGACCGTGATCGACAACCAGACCCTGCGCTGGGGCAGTTCCACCGGGCAGGGCGAGAGCGGCCTGCAGATCGGCAATTCGCCGGCCAGCGGCAACGTGGTCACCAACGGGGCGGCGGTGAACAACATCTCGATCACCCACCTCAACCGGCCGATAACGGGCACCACGCTGAGCTCGGTGGACATCCTGTCCACCCTGATCCTCACCCCGGTCTCCCCGGCGGGCGGCGCGCTCAGCCCGGTCACGATCACCTTCGGGGTGGATTACCTCGAGACCGACAACGGTGCCACGCCCTGCGCCGATGGCGGCATCAACGGCGTCGGCGTCAATGCGAACGGCTGTGCCGACATCTACGTGACCGATGCCAAGTCGCTCAACTTCAGCTTCACCTACGACTTCGACGGCGCCGGCTCGCTGTTCGGCGACCAGACCTACTACATCAGCTTCTTCGAGGCGACCAACGGCCTCAACACCCTGTCGCCGGCCGCCTGTGCCGCGGTGGGTGCGAGCTACCCCTGCCTCGGCTTCGAGACCCCGGAAGGCCAGGACACGACGGTCAACTTCGCCTCGATGATCACCACCGACAAGCTCGTCATCAACGTGCCGGAGCCCTCGACCCTGGCCCTCGGCGGCCTCGGGCTGGTGGCGCTGGCGGGGCTTCGCCGCCGCTGAACGCATTGCCGGAACGCCCACGGGTGTTTCGTTTGCCGGGGCCTGGCCCCGGCACTTTCGTTTACAGCCCCGGGTCCTCGCCGCCGCCGGCCAGTGCCGCATCCACCACCCGGCGGCTCAGGTGGGGCGCGAAGATCTCGATGAAGGCATACACGTAGCCACGCAGCCAGGAGTTGCGGCGCACGCCGATGCGCGTGGTGCTGGACTCGAAGAGGTGCGCCGCATCGACCATCCCCAGCCCGCGATCGACCGCCGGGTCGTAGGCCATCCGGGCCAGGATGCCGATGCCGAGGCCCATCCCCACGTAGGTCTTGATAATGTCCGAGTCGATGGCGGTGAGCACCACGTTGGGCTTCAGGCCGCGGCCGAGGAAGGCCTTGTTGATCTGGTTGCGCCCGGTGAAGGCGAAGTCGTAGGTGATGATGGGGTGGCGGGCGATGGCCTCCAGGGTCAGCGGCTGGGTGCGCAGGATGGGGTGCCCCTGGGGGGCGATCACACAGCGGTTCCACTGGTAGCAGGGCAGCATCACCAGGCTGTGCTCCTCGGCGATGGCCTCGGTGGCGATGGCGATGTCGGCCTCGCCCGACAACACGTATTCGCACACCTGGCGCGGGCTGCCCTGGTGCAGCGACAGGCGCACGTTGGGGTAGCGCGTCATGAAGGCCTGGATCACCGGCGGCAGCGCATAGCGCGCCTGGGTGTGGGTGGTGGCGATGGAGAGACTCCCGCTCGCCTCGTTGCTGAACTCGGCCCCCACCTGGCGCAGGTTGTCCACGTCGAGGAGCATGCGCTCGGCGATCGCCAGCACCTGCCGCCCCGGCTCGGTGATGGCCACCAGGCGCTTGCCGTGGCGCACGAAGATCTCGACGCCGAGTTCCTCCTCGAGCAGGCGGATCTGCTTGGACACACCGGGCTGGGAGGTGAACAAGGCCTCGGCGGCCTCCGACACGTTGAGCCCGTGCCGGGCCACCTCGAACACGTAACGGAGCTGCTGGATGTTCATGGCGACGCTTTCTGGAGCCGACGACGGGCCCTTATAACTTTTTGTTCTTTTAGTTTAACCCGTCAGCGCTATTTCCCCATAACTGCTCCCATTACAATGCGGCGCTCAAGATTTCGAGGCGCATCATGGACATCGCTTACACCATCGCCGGCTTTTCCGTCGGCGCCATCGTCGGCCTCACCGGGGTCGGCGGAGGCTCGCTGATGACGCCGCTGCTGGTTCTGCTGTTCGGCATCCACCCCTCGGTGGCGGTCGGCACCGACCTGCTCTACGCCGCCATCACCAAGGCCGGCGGCACCCTGGCCCACGGCATGAAGGGCACCGTCGACTGGTCGATCACGCGCCGGCTCGCCTACGGCAGCATCCCCGCCGCGGCGCTGACCCTGCTCGTCCTCGGCCAGCTCGCCCCCGGCGGCATCGGCGGTGCGACGGGCCTCATCAAGGTGGCGCTGGGCGTGGCGCTGCTGCTCACCGCGGTGGCGATCATCTTCCGCAAGCAGATCCAGGAGTTCGCCCTCCGGCACTCCGACGGCCGCGAGGACCCGCGCCGCACCGCCAAGCTGACCGTCCTCACCGGCGCCGTGCTGGGCGTGCTGGTGTCGATCTCGTCGGTGGGCGCCGGCGCCCTCGGCGTCAGCGCGCTATTCTTCCTGTACCCCCGCCTGCCGACCCTGCGCATCATCGGCAGCGACATCGCCCACGCGGTGCCCCTCACCCTGGTGGCCGGCATCGGCCACTGGTTCCTGGGCAGCGTCGACTGGTCGCTGCTGGGCAGCCTGCTGATCGGCTCGCTGCCGGGCATCTGGCTGGGGAGCCACGTTTCCACCCGGGTGCCCGACCGGGTGCTGCGCCCCATCCTGGCCGGCATGCTGGTCCTGGTGGGCGGCAAACTCATAGCGGCCTGAGCGCCCCGACCGACACGGCCCCCGCGGGGGCTTCCAAGGAATCCCGGGGCAGCCCGGCCAGAAAACCAACAGGAACACAGAATGTACCGCTACGACCCCTACGACCAGAGAATCATCGATGAACGCGTCGCCCAGTTTCGCGACCAGACCCGCCGCTACCTGGCCGGCGAGCTGACCGACGAGGAGTTCCGCCCGCTGCGCCTGCAGAACGGCCTGTACATCCAGCGCCACGCGCCGATGCTGCGGGTCGCCGTGCCCTACGGCCTGCTGTCGTCCGCCCAGGTGCGCGAGCTGGCCCGCATCGCCCGCACCTACGACAAGGGCTACGCCCACATCACCACGCGCCAGAACGTGCAGTTCAACTGGCCCGAGCTGAAGCTGGTGCCCGAGATCCTGGCCGGCCTCGCCACCGTGCAGATGCATGCCATCCAGACCTCCGGCGCCTGCATCCGCAACATCACTTCCGACCCCTTCGCCGGCGTCGCCGCCGACGAATACCTCGACCCGCGCCCGTGGTGCGAGATCCTGCGCCAGTGGAGCACCTTCCACCCCGAGTTCGCCTTCCTGCCGCGCAAGTTCAAGATCGCCGTCAATGGCGCAGCTGAAGATCGGGCCGTCATCCAGTGCCACGACATCGGCCTCGAGCTCAAGCGCGATGCCGCCGGCGAAGTCGGCTTCCGCGTGCTGGTGGGCGGCGGCATGGGCCGCACCCCGATCATCGGCGAAGAGATCAACGCCTTCGTGCCGTGGCAGGACATCATCACCTACTGCGAGGCCATCCTGCGCGTATACAACCGCTACGGCCGCCGCGACAACCTCTACAAGGCGCGCATCAAGATCCTCGTCAAGGCCCTCGGCATTGCCGAGTTCAAGCGCCAGGTCGAGGAAGAATGGGCCTTCGGCAAGGGCGGCCCGAACACCCTCACCGAAGCCGAGCTCACCCGCGTGGCCGGCCACTTCACGACCCCGGCCTACCAAACCCTGCCCGCCGACGACGCCGGCTACGCCAGCCAGCGCGCCGCCAACCCGGCCTTCGCCGCCTGGGCCCGCCGCAACGTGATCGCCCACCAGCAGCCGGGCTACGCGGTGGTGGTGCTGTCGCTGAAAGACCCCAAGCGCGCCCCGGGCGACATCACCGACGCCCAGCTCGAGCTGGTTGCCGAGCTGGCCGACGCCTACAGCTTCGGCGAAGTCCGCGCCACCCACGAGCAGAACCTGGTGCTCGCCGACGTCAAGCAGTCCGACCTCTTCGCGGTGTGGGAAAAGGCCCGCGCCGCCGGCCTCGCGACGCCCAACTTCGGCCTCCTCACCGACCTCATCTGCTGCCCCGGCGGCGATTTCTGCGCGCTCGCCAACGCCAAGTCGATCCCCATCGCCAACGCCATCCAGGCCCGCTTCGACGACCTGGACTACCTCTACGACATTGGCGACATCGAGCTCAACATCTCCGGCTGCATGAACTCCTGCGGCCACCACCACGTGGGCCACATCGGCATCCTCGGCGTCGACAAGAACGGCGAGGAGTGGTATCAGGTCAGCCTCGGCGGCAGCCAGGGCAACCGCACGAGCCTCGGCAAGGTCATCGGCCGTTCGTTTGCCGCGGCCGAGATGCCCGACGTGATCTCCAAGATCATCGACGTCTACCTGGCCCAGCGCCAGCCCGGCGAGCGCTTCATCGAAACCGTCCGCCGCACCGGCCTCGACCCCTTCAAGCTCGGCGTGTATGGCGAAGCCGCCGTCACCGAAAGGAAGCAAAATGCCTAAGCTCATCAAGAACGGCCAGCTGGTCGACGACAATGCCGAAATCCTCGTCCTCGACGAAAGCCAGGCCCCCGAGGCGCTGACGCTCCCGGCCGGCCCGGTGTTCATCCCGCTGGCCGTCTGGCAGGCCCACAAGTCGGCTTTCAGCGGCCGCAGCGACGTCGGCGTGTGGCTCGACAGCCACGACAACGTCGAAGACCTCGCGCCCGACCTCGAAGACCTCTCGGCCGTCGCGCTCAACTTCCCCAAGTTCACCGACGGCCGCGCCTACTCGGCCGCCGCGCTGCTGCGCAGCCGTTACGGCTTCAAGGGCGAGATCCGCGCCATCGGCGACGTGCTGCGCGACCAGTTCTTCTTCATGCAGCGCTGCGGCTTCGACGCCATCCAGCCAAAGGCCGGCAAGTATTCCGACGCGCAGCTCGAGGAAAGCCTGGCCAGCCTCAAAGACTTCTCGGCGCCTTACCAGGCCGCCGTCGACCAGCCGGAACCCCTTTTCCGCCGCGCCCAGCGTGCGGCCTGAGCGAGGCGCCCCATGCACCCGAACCAGAACCCCAAGCTCGACGACCCGGCCCTGATGGCCAGCGTCGACAGCAAGACCGCCCAGCTGAAGGCCGACCTCGCCGCCTGGGCCGCCGAGCTGCCGGCCATCACGATGGCCAACAGCCTCGGCGCCGAGGACATGGTGCTCACCGACGTGATCGCCACCTGCCAGCTGCCCATCGAGATCTTCTCCCTCGACACCGGCCGCCTGCCCCTCGAAACCTATGAGCTGATGGCCAAGGTGCAGCAGCACTACGGGCTCAAGCTCAAGTTCTTCTACCCGCAGCACGAGGCCGTCGAAGCCTTCACCCGCGAGCACGGCATCAACGCCTTCTACGACAGCGTCGAGCTGCGCAAGGCCTGCTGCCACGCCCGCAAGGTCGAGCCCCTCGGCCGCGCGCTGGCCGGCAAGCAGGCGTGGATCACCGGGCTGCGTGCCGAGCAATCCACCACCCGCACCGACCTGCCCAAGCGCCAGTTCGACGAAGGCAACGGCCTCGTCAAGTTCAACCCGCTGGCCGACTGGACCGAAAAGGAAGTCTGGGCCTACATCCGGCGGGGCAAGGTGCCCTACAACGCCCTGCACGACAAGTTCTACCCCAGCATCGGCTGTGCCCCGTGCACCCGCCCGATTTCGATCGGCGAAGACGTGCGCGCCGGCCGCTGGTGGTGGGAGAATCCCGAATCCAAGGAATGCGGCCTGCACGTCAAGAAATAACGGGCAGCCCACGCCACATCAACCGAGTAAATCAATGTCGACGCTCACCAAACAAACCCTGAGCCACCTGGACTGGCTCGAATCGGAAGCCATTCACATCATGCGTGAAGTGGCTGGCCAGTGCAGCAATCCCGTGCTGCTGTTCTCCGGCGGCAAGGACTCCATCTGCATGCTGCGGATCGCCGAAAAGGCCTTTCGCCCGGGCAAGTTCCCCTTCCCGCTGATGCACATCGACACCGGCCACAACTACCGCGAGGTCGTCGAGTTCCGTGACAAGCGCGCCGCCGAGCTGGGCGAGCGCCTGATCGTCCGCTCCGTCGAAGACTCCATGAAGCGCGGCACCGTGGTGCTGAAGAGCGAGAACGAATCGCGCAACAAGCACCAGTCGGTGACGCTGCTCGAAGCCATCGAGGAGTTCGGCTTCGACGCCTGCATCGGCGGCGCCCGCCGCGACGAGGAGAAGGCCCGCGCCAAGGAACGCATCATGAGCTTCCGCGACGAGTTCGGCCAATGGGACCCTAAGAACCAGCGCCCCGAGCTGTGGAACCTGTACAACGCCCGCAGCCACAAGGGTGAGAACATCCGCGCCTTCCCGATCTCCAACTGGACCGAGATGGACGTGTGGCAGTACATCGAGCGCGAAGGCCTCGAGCTGCCGTCGATCTACTTCGCCCACACCCGCCCGGTGGTGATCCGCCAAGGCGCGATCGTGCCGGTCAATGTGCCGCTCGTCAGCGGCGAGCTGACCAACCTGCCGAAGGCCGGCGAGGAGATCGTCGACCTGCAGGTGCGCTTCCGCACCGTCGGCGACATCTCGTGCACGGCGCCGGTCGAATCGGCCGCCGACACCGTCGAGAAGATCGTGGTCGAGACCGCCACCACCACCATCACCGAGCGCGGCGCCACCCGTCTGGACGACCAGACCAGCGAAGCCTCCATGGAACAACGCAAGAAAGAAGGTTACTTCTGATGAGTACCCAGCACGTAGAAGACCGGGGCCTGCTGCGCTTCCTCACCTGCGGCTCCGTCGACGACGGCAAGAGCACCCTGATCGGCCGCCTGCTGTTCGACACCAAGGCGATCCTGGCCGACACCCTGACCGCCATCGAGAAAACCTCCAGCAAGCGCGGCATGACCGCCGTCGACCTGTCGCTCCTCACCGACGGCCTGCAGGCCGAGCGCGAGCAGGGCATCACCATCGACGTCGCCTACCGCTACTTCTCCACCGGCACCCGCAAGTACATCATCGCCGACGCACCGGGCCACGAGCAGTACACCCGCAACATGGTCACCGCGGCGTCCACCGCCAACGTCGCCATCATCCTGATCGACGCGCGCAAGGGCGTGCTCACCCAGACCCGCCGCCACAGCTACCTCACCAAGCTGGTGGGCATTCCCCACGTCGTGGTCGCCGTGAACAAGATGGACCTCGTCGACTACGACCAGGCCACCTACGACCGCATCGTCGGCGAGTACAAGGCCTTCGCCGACCAGATCGGCCTCACCGACGTGCGCTTCATCCCCCTGTCGGCGCTCAACGGCGACATGATCGTCGACCGCGGAGATCGCCTCGGCTGGTACGAAGGCCCCACGCTGATCGACATCCTCGAATCCGCGCCGGCGGCCCACACCGAGAAGGCCGAGAGCTTCCGCTTCCCCGTACAGTATGTGTGCCGCCCCCAGGCCTCCGACAACCCCGAGCTCCACGACTACCGTGGCTTCATGGGCCGCGTCGAGGCTGGCGAAATCAGCGTCGGCGACAGCGTGACGGTGCTGCCCAACGGCCTCACGACCCGCGTGAAGGACATCCAGGTGTATGGCCAGTCGCTGCCCAAGGCCATCCACGAGCAATCGGTGACCTTGCTGCTCGAGGACGAGATCGACATCTCCCGCGGCGACATGATCGTCACCGCCGGCGAAGCCCCCGCCCAGAGCAAACAGGTCGAGGCCCTCGTCTGCTGGCTCTCCGAGACGCCGCTGTCGCCCGCCCGAACCTACTGGCTCCGTCACACCACGCGTGAAGTGAAGGCCAAGGTCGCCAGCATCGCCCACCGGGTCGACATCAACACCCTCGCCAACGACGCCGCCACGACGCTGGCAATGAACGACATCGCCCGCCTGACGCTGAAACTCGCGCAGCCGGTCTTTGCCGACAGCTACACCGATTCGCGCGCGACCGGCGCCTTCATCCTCATCGATGAATCCACCAACAACACCGTCGGCGCAGGCATGATCGTCTGACCATCCGCCGCACCCCCAGGCCCGCCCGGCTGACGCCCAGCGGGCCTTTTTTATGCCGGCGTTCGCCCCTCAAGCAGAGCAGGAAGACCTGGGGCCACCTCCTGCCGCCTGGCGCGATGCCCCAAAAGCGCACCCAGGCCGAGACCGCTCGCCACGGACTCGAGCTACAGCCCTGGATCGCAACGAAGCCCGTCTGCCGGAAGCTCCGCCACTGGTCTGTAAGCACTCGGCGATCCCCTCTTGACCGAGCTTTAGGCTGAATCCGGTCTCCAGCGATGCGGCAGCAACTCCCCGATTCGACTCTGCGGCTGAGTCGGCAGGCGGGTAAGAACGTCCTTCAAATACGCGAAGGGCTCGTGCCCGTTGAGACGGGCCGACTGAATCAGGCTCATGATGGCAGCTGCCCGTTTGCCGGCGCGCAGCGAGCCGGCAAAGAGCCAGTTCTTGCGCCCGAGGGCAATCGGCCGGATCTGGTTCTCGATCCAGTTGTTGTCGATCGGCACGCGCCCGTCGGTCAGGTAATGGGTCAGCGCCGCCCAGCGTTTGAGGGTGTAGTCGATGGCCTTCGCGCTGGATGAGCCGTTGGGGATCTTGCCCCGACAGGCCAGCAGCCAAGTCTTCAAGTCTTCCAGCAGCGGTTTTGCCCGTGCTTCTCGCAGCGTCTGGCGGGCGTCGGGCTCCAGTTCCCGCGCTTCCTGTTCGATGGCGTAGAGCGCAGCGATCCGCTCGAGTGCCTCGCCAGCGATCTGGCTCTGCCCGTGTTCCTGAAGCTCGAAGAACTTGCGCCGGGCATGGGCCATGCAGCCGGCTTCCGTCACCCCTTTGGCGATCAGGGCCTTGTAGCCTGAGTAGTCTTCGCACACGAGGGTGCCGCGCCAGTCGCCCAGGAAGTCCTGGGCGTGCTTGCCGGCGCGGCTCTCGGCAAAGTCGTAGATCACCGCCCGCACCGGATCGTGGGCGCCGATGCTGTAGGACCACAGGTAGGCCCGGTGAGTCTTGCCGGCCCCCGGGTTGAGCATCGCCACCGGCGTCTCGTCCGCGTGCAGCACCGGGCAGGCGAGGAGCTCTTCCTTCAGCGCATCGACCAGGGGCTGGAGCTGCACGCCCATCTGGCCGACCCACTGGGCCAGCGTCGATTGGGGAATGGCGAGCCCCGCCCGGCCGAAGATGCCTTCCTGCCGGTACAGCGGCAGATGATCCTGGTACTTGGCCACCAGCACCTGGGCGAGCAGCCCGGTGGTGGGGATCCCCTTGTCGATCACGTGGGCGGGCACCGGGGCCTGCACCAGGGTTTCGCAATCCTGGCAGACCCACTTGCCGCGGATGTGGCGCTCAACACTGAAGGTGCCGGGGGTGTAGTCGAGCTTCTCGGCCACGTCCTCGCCGATGCGCTTCATCTGGCAGCCACAGGTGCAGGTGGTGCTGTCTGGTTCGTGGCGGATTTCGGTGCGGGGGAGTTCCGGCGGCAGCGGCTTGCGTTTGGCCTGGTCCTTGGCCGCAGACGGTTTGCCGGAGAGCTGGGCCAGCTCTTCGGTCATCGCGGCGAGGTCGGCCTCCACCGTCTCCTCGAACAGCTGCGCCTGTTCCGCCGACAGGCGCTCGGTCTTGACGCCGAAGCGCCAGCGCTTGTGCAGCGAGAGTTCATGGGTGAGCTGGTCGATCTTGGCCTGGCGCCAGACGAGCTCCCGGTTCTGCGCGATGAGCAGCTGGCGCAGGGCGTCGGCGTCGAGGTCGTGGAGGTTGGCGGGAAGAACCATGCCCAGATCATGCCGCCACACCGTCATGATCGCCATCGGGGCAACTCCGGATGGTGCACCGTCAAATCATCCGGATCACTCCATCGCCCCCCAGATGCTGCCAGGGCAAGCCGAGCACCAAGGCGTCGAACTGGGCCTGGGTGAGCGTGAGCGAACCGTTCCCCTCCGCCCAGCGCAAGCGCCCCTGGTGCAGTCGTCGGCAGGCGAGCCAGATTCCCTGGCCGTCGTGGATCAGTGCCTTCATCCGGGTGCCGCGTCGATTGGCGAAGAGGTAGGCGTGATGTGGCCGCGCCTCACCGAAGACCCGCACCACCTGGGCGAGGAGCGTGTCCATGCCGGCCCGCATGTCGAGCGGCGCCACCGACAACCACAAGGCTTCGACCCGGATCATCCGAGCCACTCGCGCAACCAGGCGCCGCACTCGGCGGCCGAGGACGCCGGCCACTCCACCGTGACCGACGCAGCCCCCTTGCGCAATTCAATCCGGATCGGTGCATCAGAGCAGGAGGAAAGCTGCACCGGGACGAAGGCGCCCATCGGCTCGGAGGCCGCCACACGTAACGGCAAGCAAGATAACTCCGGTGGCTCAATGCCCCGCTCACGCATCCAGCGCCGCAGCTGGTTGGCGTTGATCCCGTTGGCCAGCGCCACGCCCGCGACCGAGGCGCCGGGCTCGCCGCAGGCTTCGATCAGGGAGCGCTTGAATTCCTCGGAATGGGTTCGGCGGGTACGCCGGGGGGGGCTGCGTGACGGTCATGGAAGTGTCCACTTCTAATGCTAGTGGACACTATGGTTAGCGAGCTAAGGGGCTGGGGGAAGATGAGTTGGCCGGGGGCTTACACTGGTCTCCTAACGCAGACCCCAAAACCGTGATCGAGAATCTGCAGTCAAAAAAAAAGGCTATGTCACCGTTGCCTGTGGAAATACTCCGATAGCGGCGAGGAGCATCTTTTCGGGTGTATCTAGCCGGCGCGTGTCGAGTGCCCGCCGCCAGCCGAGATAGTTCGGCAGGTAGTGAGTGGCGACACCGTGAAAG
>JAKLLM010000057.1 GCA_023150125.1 Zoogloea sp. | reverse complement strand
GGCCGGGCGCACGCCGCGGCTGTCGGGCGGCCTGCTGCATTACGACTGAGGTTGCCGCCATGAGCTTCGAACTGGAAACCGCCGCCAACCGCGAAAGCCTGCGCCGGGTCGCCATCGACCCCGTGTCGCGCGTCGAAGGGCACGGCAAGGTCACGCTGCTCCTCGACGAAGCCGGCCACGTGCGCGAGGCGCGGCTGCACATCGTCGAGTTCCGCGGCTTCGAGAAATTCATCCAGGGCCGCCCCTACTGGGAAGTGCCGGTGATGGTGCAACGCCTGTGCGGCATCTGCCCGGTGAGCCACCACCTGGCCGCCGCCAAGGCCCTCGACCCGGTGGTCGGCGCGGTGCCGGTCACCCCCACCGCCGACAAGATCCGCCGGCTGATGCACTACGGGCAGCTCCTGCAGTCCCATGCGCTGCACTTCTTCCACCTGTCGTCGCCCGACCTGCTGTTCGGCTTCGAATCGCCGGTGCAGCAGCGCAATATCGTCGGCGTCGCCGGGGCCTACCCCGAGGTCGCCCGGCAGGGCGTGCTGCTGCGCAAGTTCGGCCAGGAGGTGATCCGCATCACCGCCGGCAAGCGGGTGCACGGCACCGGGGCGATCCCCGGCGGGGTCAATAAATCCCTCAGCGCCGCCGAGCGCGACGAGCTGCTGAAGGACGCCGACCAGATGATCCAGTGGAGCCGCGACGCGGTGCACCTCGCCCGCCGCCTCCACGAGACCAACGGCTCGCTGTACGACGAGTTCGGGCTGTTCCGCAGCCACCTCTTCAGCATCGTCCGGGCCGACGGCGCCCTCGACCTCTACGACGGCAAGCTGCGCCTGCGCGACGCCCGCGGCCAGATCGTCCTCGACCAGCTGCCCTGCGCCGATTACGACACGCACATCACCGAAGAGGTGAAGCCGTGGAGCTACATGAAGTTCCCCTTCATCACCGAACTCGGCGCCGCCAAGGGCTGGTACAAGGTGGGCCCGCTGGCGCGGGTGCAGAACTGCGACTTCATCCCCAGCCCGCTCGCCGAGCTCGAGCGCCAGGCCTTTGTCGCCCACGGCGAGGGCGAGCCCATACACGCACCGCTGGCCTACCACTGGGCGCGCATGATCGAGATGCTCCACGCAGCCGAAGTGATCCGCGCGCTGCTCGACGACCCCGACCTGCTCTCCGACAATCGCCTCGCCGAGGGCCCGCGCCAGCGCGAAGGGGTCGGCATCATCGAAGCCCCCCGCGGCACGCTGATCCACCACTACCGCGTAGGCGACGACGCCTTCGGGCCCCTGCTGATGGCCTGGCTCGAGCAGCAGGCCCGGCCAGGCGTCCAGCTGGTCGGAGACTTCCAGCTGCAGATCGAGCACGCCCTGGATCTCGAAGGCCACCCGCTGGCCCTCTTCATCGACGCCGGAACGGGCACGCCAGCCCCCTTCGACTTCCGCGAAACCGGCCCGGCCGCGACCCGGCCAGTGAGCTCCCACGCCCTCGCGCCGGAGGCTGTGCTGCAGGTTTACGCGGACATCCAGCGCCGGCCGCCACCGCCGGCCTTCGTGCTGTGCGTGCGTGGCGAGGGCTTCGGCCTGGGCGAAGGCCTGAGCCCGGAGGCTGAGCGCAATCTGGCCGCCGCCCGCAGTTTTCTCGGGCGCTGCCTGGATCAGGCCGACCCCGCACACTGGCGTCGGCTCATCGGCAGCCTGGCGGCCCCGGCTTTCAGCGGCTGAAGCTGCTGCGGCGCCGATAGTACTCGGCAATCAGGAGCGAGACCGCCTGCGCCTCGGCCAGATCGAGCGCCACCGGGCTGCGCAGCTGGGCGGCGATCACCGCCAGCCCTCCCCCCTCGGCCACACCTTCGCCCCGCACGAGCAGCAGGTGATCGCAGGACGTCTCGTGACGGGCCGCAGAATCCGGATCGATGCCGAGGCAGGCCGCCGGAAGGTTCGAGTCGAGCCAACGCCGGAGCTCATCCCGGAAAGGCGCACAGGACATCACCCGCTCGGATTCGCCGCACGGCGCCAAGCCCTGCGCCCAGGCCAGCTCCTCGTGCAGCCGCGCACCGTCCGGGCTGATGCAACCGATCACGATGCGTTCGGCATCGAGAGCGCGCAGGAGCTGGCGCAGCGCCCGCAGGCAGGCAAAACGCACATCCTCGAGATGACGGACGAGGGCCGCCCCGGTGATGGCCGCATCGGACACCAGCTCACGCATGGAGGCCTCGACACATCGATCGACACGAGACCTTCCCCTGCGGCCATCCGGCAGGCGCAGCGCGTGCAGCATCGCCATGCCCACGTTCATCGCCAGCACCTCCGGGACATGCGTGCTCCCTCCACTTCACCAACACGACACCCGCCCATAATCGTCAAAATCAAAACAGGCGCCCGGAGAGGACGCCATGAAAATCCATTTTTTGCCAACAACTAAAAATTTGACAAATAAATTAGTGCCGAATGCAATTTTCAGCGCTGGAGAATTCCACGCGCATTCGAATTTGACAAAATTTTATAAAAAAGACAGCTTGGCTGACATCCGGCGGCCCCCTGGCGATGAGGTCTGACGGCAAAAAAATCACACTTCGGCTCACAAAGGGCCCCGCACAGAGGCCGGGGCCGGGAACTCCAGAGGGTCGGGAGTGGATGGAGTCGTCATTGCAAAGCCCCTTCGTCCGGGGGGCGTGCCGTCGGCCAGGGGCTTTCAGCGCCCCGGCGTCATGGACGCATCGGCAAGCCGCAGCCAGGCTCGGGGAGGCATCGCCGACTTTTCGCGGGTGCTGCGCTGGTGTGCCGGGATGTCAGGAAATGCGGGCGGTAAACGACAAAACCCGGCAGGGGGACTGCCGGGTTTCCGGAGAGGAGGCCAGCCGGGAGCGGGTGGGCTCAGGCGGCGCGGCCCCGGCGCTGCATGGCCATGATCTTGGCCTGCACGTAGCCCTTGAGCTCCCGGAACGGGACAGGCTTGCTGTAGAGAATCACGTCGGCCGGCAGCCCGCCGTTCTCGAGGATCTCGTCGTCGGCGAGGCCGCTCACGACGACGATGTCTAGTTCCTGGAGCTGCGGATCGGCACGCAGGCGGCGGATCATCTCGAAACCGTCGATGCCCGGCATGCGCAGGTCGGTGATCAGCAGGTCGGGCGCCATCCGCCCGATCTCCAGCAGACCGTCGATGCCGCTGGACACCATGCGCACCTGGAGCGGCAGGCCCCAGGACGAGAAGGTGTGCTCGTAGAGCTTCTGCAGGATGCGGTCATCCTCGGCAACGAGGATCTGCAGGGTGTTGGCCGGTGCGCGCGACTGGGTCTGGGCACCGCCGCCCGCCATCGAGCGGGCGCGGAACTCCTCGATCGAACTGACCCGGATCCGCCGATGGCCGCCGGCGGTCTTCCAGCCGTCCAGCTGGCCGTTCTCGACCATCTGTTGAACAGTACCCAGCGACAGCCCCAGGCGCTGGGCTGCTTCAGAGGTGCTGCAGTATTCCTTTTCGGGAGATTCGTGCGGGACGGCCATGGATTCAAACGCTAAATAACGTGATTTTTACAATGGTAACAGTTTCGTCGGCGTCACCGCCAAGTCAGGACATTACCTTAGCATAGCCGTGAATTTGTCAAAATCAATAAACACTTTGAGCACGCAAGCGCGCGGAAGTATCAAAAACACGAGCTGCCAAAACCAAACGGCCAGCATGCCCCCGGGAGCCTTGCCCGAAACCCTAGAGAATGTTGCCGCCCATCGGCTCGGAAGGCCCGTGTTCACACGGCCTGAAGGTCGAGAGTGTAACAGCTGGTGGGGCTGGAGGCTTTTGCGCCAGCGCAAGCCTGCGACTGCCCGGGCGACAAGACGAGCCCGGCCGGACAGCCTTTCCACCCATCTCCTCGGCCCACGCGCAGGCCGACAAGGGCGAGGGGCACAGACTAGCCGGTCGGCCGCCCGGGCCCCGGAGCGCACCTGAGGGGGCCCGCTTCACTCCCCGTGCGCCTCGACCGGCTGCGATCGGAGCCGGGGCGGCACCGGCACCTTGCCGGGAACGGGACGAACCGCAGCTCGTCGCACCCCCACGGAGGCCCGGGCGGGTCGTCTCCTTCTCGCACCGGCAAGGCTCGACGCTCAGGGCCCCGCCGCCACACCGCCAGCCCGGCCCGGACAAGCCGGCAGGCCGCCGCCGATGCGCAGGACCGCTGCGATGTTGCGCGCCGCCGTGCGCAGGTTGTCCGCCGCCGCGGCCAGCGCCTCGTCCAGCGAGCAGGGCCTGCGGACCACGCTGAACGCCGCGTCGACCCCATGGGCCTGCAGCGCGGTCAGATCGTCCCCCAGCCCACCGGCAATCGCGATCACCGGCTTGCCATGGCGCCGGGCGATGCGGGCCACGCCCAGCGGCGCCTTGCCGCGCAGGCTCTGGGCGTCGAGCCGGCCCTCGCCGACAATGACGAGATCAGCTTCGGCCACCGCTGCCTCCAGGCCCAGCGCCGCGGTGACGATGTCGATACCAGGGCGGAGGCGGGCCCCCAGCACACCCAGCAGCGCCGCCCCCATGCCCCCCGCCGCGCCGGCACCGGGCACGTCGGCCACGGCCACCCCCAGCACCCGCTGGAGCACCGCGGCAAAATGGGCCAGATTGGCGTCGAGGCGCTGCACCATCGCCGGCGTCGCCCCCTTTTGCGGCCCGAACACCGCCGAGGCACCCCGCTCGCCGGTGAGCGGGTTGTCCACATCGCAGGCCACCTCGATGCGGCACTCGGCCAGGCG
This sequence comes from Zoogloea sp., assembly GCA_023150125.1. Lineage (GTDB taxonomy): Bacteria > Pseudomonadota > Gammaproteobacteria > Burkholderiales > Rhodocyclaceae > Zoogloea. The sequence continues at coordinate 8,601 of JAKLLM010000057.1, read as the reverse complement.
CGGGTCGAGCCCGTCGATGCGGATATGTGCCAGCTCACCCAGCCCGCCGCCGCCGGGGCCGAGGGCCCGGCCGGCTCCATCCAGCAGCGCCACCCCGAGCGCCTGCAGCATGCCGGCGCCCGCATCGTTGGTGGCGCTGCCGCCGATGCCGATGATGAGATGACGCGCCCCCGCATCCAGCGCCGCGCGGATCAGCTCGCCAGTGCCGAAGCTGGTGGTCAGCAGCGGATTGCGCAGCGCAGGCGGCACCAACGCCAGGCCGCTGGCGGCGGCCATTTCGATGACCGCCGTCGCCCCGTCGCCGGTCAGGCCATAGAAGGCCTCCACCGGCTGCCCGAGCGGCCCGGTCACCCGCACTGCAACCCGGCGCCCGCCGGTGGCCGCCACCATCGCGTCGACTGTGCCCTCGCCCCCGTCGGCGACCGGCAGGCGCTGGAAGCAGGCGTCCGGAAACACCTCCCGGAAACCCGCCTCGATCGCCCGCGCCACCTCGGCGGCAGACAGGCTCTCCTTGTAGGAATCGGGCGCAATCACGATCTTCATGGACACAACTCCATCTGCGGGAAACGGATATTGTAGGCACGGCAAGCACGACACGGCCCCGGCACCCGCCGCCGGCCGTTAGAATCCGGGCTTGCGCCGGGAGCGCCCCGGCACGCACCCATGACAGCCCTCCACGCCACCATGAACGACAATCCGATCTGGAAAATGCGGGTCGAAGGCCTCAAGCGCCATGCCCACGACAACCAATGGGGCCGCGAAGCCCTCCGCCAGTGGGCCCAGGAAGGCCTGATGGACGAGGCCCCCGACGTGGCCGCGATGATCGAGCAATGGCCCCTGCGCTACAAGGACCTCCCCGCCGACGCCTGGCCCGACGCCCTGCTGCCCGAAAAACGGGGCTGACCCCCTCCCCCTGCCCGCACACATCCCCCCAGGATCTCCCCGATGCAATCCCTCCATGGTTTCTTCACCGCCCTGAACGATCTCGTCTGGGGCGTTCCGATGATCGTGCTGATCCTCGGCACCGGCCTCTACCTTCAGGTCCGGCTGGGCTTCATGCCCATCTTCAAGATCGGCTTCGGCTTCCGCATGATCTGGCAGAGCCGCCGCCCCGGCTCTCGGGCCGAAGGCGAGATCTCGCCCTTCGCCGCGCTCATGACGGCCCTGTCGGCCACCGTCGGTACCGGCAACATCGCCGGCGTCGCCACCGCCATCGCGCTGGGCGGCCCCGGCGCCCTGTTCTGGATGTGGATGACCGCCTTCGTCGGCATGGCCACCAAGTACGGCGAAGTCGTGCTGGCCGTGAAGTTCCGCGAGGTGGACGACAAGGGCGAGCACGCCGGCGGCCCGATGTTCGCCATCAAGAACGGCCTCGGCCGGCACTGGCGCTGGCTGGGCACCGCCTTTGCGATCTTCGGCGGGCTGGCCGGTTTCGGCATCGGCAACATGGTCCAGGCCAACGGCATCGCCAGCGCGGTGCATAACGCCTTCGGCGTCGAGACCTGGATCACCGGCATCGTGCTCGTGGTGCTCACCGGCGCAGTGGTGCTGGGCGGCATCCGGCGCATCGGCGCGGTGGCCGAATGGCTGGTGCCCTTCATGTGCATCGGCTACATCCTGAGCGTGGGCGTGGTGCTGTATGTGTTCGCCGACCGCATCCCCGAGGCCTTCGCCACCATCTTCACCCAGGCCTTCAACCCCACCGCGGCCACCGGCGGCTTCGTCGGCTCCACGGTGATGATGGCGATCCAGAAGGGCGTCGCCCGCGGCATCTTCTCCAACGAGGCCGGCCTCGGCACCGCCGGCATTGCCCAGGCCGCCGGCGCCACCCCCGACCCGGTGTACTCGGGCCTGATCGGCATGATGGGCACCTTCATCGACACCATCATCGTGTGCACCATGACCGGTCTCGCGATCATGGTGAGCGGCGTCTGGACCTCCGGCGCCACCGGCGCAGTGCTGAGCGCCCAGGCCTTCGAAGCCGCGATGCCCGGCGTCGGCAAATACCTGCTGGCGGTTTCGCTCAGCCTGTTCGCCTTCACCACCATCCTCGGCTGGGCTTACTACAGCGAGAAGTGCTGGGAGTTCCTGGTCGGCACCCTGATCGAAAAGCCCTTCCGCATCCTGTGGACCGTCTCGGTCTACTTCGGCGCGGTGCTGAGCCTCGACTTCGCCTGGCTGGTCGCCGACACCCTCAACGCCCTGATGGCCATCCCCAACCTCATCTCGCTGCTGCTGCTTTCCCCGCTCATCGTCAGCCTGACCCGCGAATACTTCGCCGGGCGCGAGGCCGACGAAGGTGCAGAAAACGCAGTCGTGGCCCCCCAGGAGCGCTGACGGCCCCTACGGCGGAAGCCCCGAAGCGCAGGCCCCAAAAAGACAAACCCCCGCAAAGCGGGGGTTTGTCTTGACTGCGCCCGGAGACGCCCGATCCATGTAGCTCAGAAGGGGATGTCGTCGTCGAAATCGCTGAAGCTGCCGCCACTGGCGGGCTTCTTCGGTGCTGCCGGAGCACTGGGGGCCGGGGCGCCGCCGCCGAAACCACCGCCACCACCGCCGTAGCTGCCGCCCGCGCTACCACCGCCGCCGAAACCCCCCGCATCACGGCCGCCGCCATAACCGCCCTCGCTACGGGCCGGCGCGCCTTCGCCGCCACCCATGCCCTGACGGCTGCCGAGCATCTTCATCTCGTCGGCGCGGATCTCGGTGGTGTAACGGTCCTGGCCGTCCTTGTCCTGCCACTTGCGGGTGCGCAGGGAGCCTTCCACATACACCTGGCTACCCTTGCGCAGGTACTGGCCGGCGATCTCGGCGAGCTTGCCGAAGAACACCACCCGGTGCCACTCGGTGGCTTCGCGCTTCTCGCCGCTGGCCTTGTCGCGCCAGGTGTCGGTGGTGGCGAGGGTGATGTTGCAGATCGCGTCGCCGCTGGGCGCGTAGCGGGTTTCCGGGTCTTTGCCGAGGTTGCCGACAAGAATCACTTTGTTGACCGAAGCCATTTGTTTCTCCTGAAAAATTCTGGGGTTGCGTCAGGCGGCGGCCACGCGGCGCACCGGCGGCGGCGCCATGCCCGCCGCGAGGATCAGCCAGGCCAGGGCCAGCCCGGCGCACAGCAGCGAAACCGAAGCGGGGCCCACGTGCTGGGCCAGCCAGCCGCCGAGCGCCCCGCCGAGGAACAGCCCGAGGGACTGCAGTGTGTTGTAGATGCCCAGCGCCGTGCCCTTGGCGTGGGGCGGCGCGATCTTGGAGATCCAGGACGGCTGGGTGGCCTCCAGCACGTTGAAGGCCACGAAGAACAGCGTGAGCAGCACCGCCAGCGGCCACAGCCCGCTGCTGCCGGTGGCATACAGGCCGGCCTGCACCACGAGCAGCAGCCCGATGGCGGCGTTGAAGACCTTCTTCATCGCACCCTTCTTTTCGGCCACGATCACCGCCGGCACCATCACCACGAAGGACAACAGCACCGCCGGCAGATACACCTTCCAGTGCTCCGGCATCGGCAGGCCGGCGGCGACCAGCCCGGCCGGCACCAGCACCCACATGGCCGTCTGCATCAGGTGCAGCGCGAAGACGCCGAAGTTGAGGCGCATCAGCTGGCCGTTGCCGAGCACCTCGGCGAAGCGCCCGGTGGCGCGGGGCACCGGCGGCGCGGCCGGCACCACGAAGATCACGGTAAACACCGCCGCCACCGCCAGCGCGGCGGTGAGCCAGAACAGCCCGCTCATGCCGATCGCGGCGTAGAGCAGCGGCGCGGCCACCATAGACAGCGCAAACACCAGCCCGATCGACGAGCCGATCATCGCCATCACCTTGGTGCGGTGCTGGTCGCGGGTGAGGTCGGCGGCCAGCGCGGTGACGGCCGCCGAGATCGCCCCGGCGCCCTGCAGGACGCGGCCGATCACCACCGTCTGCACGTCGCTGGCCATCGCCGCGACGGCGCTGCCGACGATGAACAGGAGCAGCCCGAAGACGATCACCGGCTTGCGCCCGAAGCGATCGGACGCCGCGCCGAAGGGGATCTGCAGGAAGGCCTGGGTCAGGCCGTAGGCGCCGATCGCCATGCCTACCAGGGCCACGTTGTCGCCGCCGGGCATGCCGTGGGCGTGCACCGCGAAGACCGGCAGGATGAGGAAGAGCCCCAGCATGCGCAAGGCGAAGATCGCCGCCAGCGAGGCACCGGCGCGGCGCTCGGCCGGGCTCATCTTGTCGATGTCGGAAGAAGCCATTAAACGTGCTGCGAGGTGAGGGGCAAGGGGCGTATATTAACAGGTTGCCCCTCAGCCCCGAACGGTCCATGGACGCGATCAAAATCCGCGGTGCCCGCACCCACAACCTCAAGAACGTCGCCCTCGACATCCCCCGCGACAAGCTCACGGTGATCACCGGCCTGTCTGGCTCCGGCAAGAGTTCGCTCGCCTTCGACACCCTGTACGCCGAGGGCCAGCGGCGCTACGTGGAATCGCTGTCGGCCTACGCGCGGCAGTTTCTGCAGCTCATGGAAAAGCCCGACGTGGACCTCATCGAGGGCCTCTCGCCGGCGATCTCCATCGAGCAGAAGGCCACCAGCCACAACCCGCGCTCCACGGTCGGCACCGTCACCGAGATCCACGACTACCTGCGCCTGCTCTACGCCCGGGCCGGCACGCCCCACTGCCCCGACCACCCCGAGCACGCCCTCGAGGCCCAGAGCGTCTCGCAGATGGTCGACGCGGTGCTCGCGCTGCCCGAGGAAACCCGGCTGATGATCCTCGCCCCGGTGGTGTCGGGGCGCAAGGGCGAGCAGTCCGACCTCTTCGCCGAGCTGCGCGCCCAGGGCTTCGTGCGGGTGCGCGTCGACGGCGTGGTGCATGAGCTCGACAACATGCCGGTGCTCGACAAGAACCGCCGCCACGTCGTCGAGGTGGTGGTCGACCGCTTCAAGGTGCGCCAGGACCTCCGCGGCCGCATCGCCGAATCCTTCGAGACCGCCCTCACCCACGCAGAGGGGCGCGCCATCGCCGTCGAGATGGACAGCGGCGCCGAGCACCTCTTCTCGGCCAAGTTCGCCTGCCCGGTGTGCAGCTTCGCGCTGGCCGAGCTCGAGCCGCGGCTGTTCTCGTTCAACAACCCGGTGGGCGCCTGCCCCAAGTGCGACGGCCTGGGCAACGTGGATTTCTTCGACCCCGAGCGGGTCGTCGCCCACCCGGATCTCTCGCTCGCCTCCGGCGCCATCCGCGGCTGGGACCGCCGCAACCAGTTCTACTTCCAGCTCCTCGCCAGCCTCGCCGACCACTACGAGTTCGACATCGAGACGCCCTTCGAGGAGCTCCCCGAAAAGATCCGCAACATCGTGCTGGGCGGCTCCGGGCGCGACAAGATCGCCTTCCGCTACCTCTCCGACGGCGGCCGCCAGGTGACGAAGGAACACACCTTCGAGGGCATCATCCCCAACCTCGAGCGCCGCTACCGTGAGACCGACTCGGTGGCCGTGCGCGAGGAGCTCTCCAAATACCGCGCCAACTGCGCCTGCCCGGCCTGCCAGGGCACCCGCCTGCGCACCGAGGCGCGCTTCGTGCTGATCGGCGGGCGCAACCTGTCCGAGGTCAGCCGCCTGCCGCTGGCCCGCTGCCGCGACTTCTTCGACGGCCTCCAGCTCACCGGCCAGCGCGGCCAGGTGGCCGACAAGCTGGTCTCCGAGATCTCCGCGCGGCTGCAGTTCCTCATCAACGTGGGGCTCGACTACCTCTCCCTCGACCGCTCCGCCGACACCCTGTCGGGCGGTGAATCCCAGCGCATCCGGCTCGCCAGCCAGATCGGCTCCGGCCTCACCGGCGTCATGTACGTGCTCGACGAGCCCTCCATCGGCCTCCACCAGCGCGACAACGACCGCCTGCTCGAAACCCTGCGCCGCCTGCGCGACATGGGCAACACCGTGATCGTCGTCGAGCACGACGAAGACGCCATCCGCATGGCCGACTACGTGGTCGACATGGGCCCCGGCGCCGGCGAGCACGGCGGCCGCGTGATCGCCGAAGGCCGCCCCGAGGACATCGCCGCCCACCCCGACTCCCTCACCGGCGCATATCTGTCGGGCACCCGCAGCATCGCCGTGCCGGCCAAGCGCAACGCCCCCGACCCCGAGCGCCAGCTGCGCATCGAAGGCGCCAGCGGCAACAACCTCAAAGACGTCAACGTGGACGTACCGGTGGGCCTGTTCACCTGCGTCACCGGCGTCTCGGGCAGCGGCAAGAGCACCCTCATCAACGACACCCTGCACGCCCTCGCCGCGCGCCACCTCAACGGCAGCAGCATCGAGGCCGCGCCCTGCGCCGCCATCCACGGCCTCGACCACTTCGACAAGGTCATCAACGTCGACCAGAGCCCCATCGGCCGCACCCCGCGCTCCAACCCGGCCACCTACACCGGCCTGCTCACCCCCATCCGCGACATCTTCTCCGGCGTGCCCGAGGCCAAGGCTCGCGGCTACGGCCCCGGGCGCTTCAGCTTCAACGTCAAGGGCGGGCGCTGCGAGGCCTGCCAGGGCGACGGCCTGATCAAGGTCGAGATGCACTTTCTGCCCGACATGTACGTGCCCTGCGACATCTGCCACGGCAAGCGCTACAACCGCGAAACCCTCGAGATACGCTACAAGGGCAAGAGCATCTTCGAGGTGCTCGAGATGACCGTCGAACAGGCCCTCGACTTCTTCAACGCAGTGCCACTGGTGGCCCGCAAGCTCGACACCCTGATGCAGGTCGGGCTCGGCTACATCCGCCTCGGCCAGAGCGCCACCACCCTGTCGGGTGGCGAAGCCCAGCGCGTCAAGCTGGCCCTCGAGCTCTCCAAGCGCGACACCGGCCGCACCCTCTACATCCTCGACGAGCCCACCACCGGCCTGCACTTCGCCGACATCGAGATGCTCCTCAGCGTGCTCCACCGCCTGCGCGACCACGGCAACACCGTGGTCGTCATCGAACACAACCTCGACGTCATCAAGACCGCCGACTGGCTCATCGACATGGGCCCCGAAGGCGGCAACGGCGGCGGCACCGTGGTGGGCACCGGCTCGCCCGAAGCCCTCGCCGCCAACCCAGCCAGCCACACCGGCCGCTACCTCGCCCGCCTGCTGCCCGCCTGAGCCCACGACACCATGACCGACATCTGGACCACCCTCGCCCCCCAGCTCGAACACCTCAGCCCCAGCCAGCCGCGCGAAGCCCTGGCCCTCGCCGACGCCCACCGGGCCGAGCTCGCGCCGGCCCTCGTCGCGCTGCTCGAAGCCCTCGCCGCCGACCCCGCCCCGGCCAAGGCCGAAGGCTACGTGCTGCACCTCTACGCCATGCTGCTCCTCGCCGCCTGGCGCGACACCCGCGCCTACCGGCCGCTGGCCGCCCTCGGCCACCTCGACGAGGCCAGCATCGACGAAGTCTTCGGCCAGCTCGTCCACGACAGCTACGGCCGCGCGCTGGCCTCCTGCTGCGACGGCGACATCGCCCCCCTCACCCGCCTCGCCGACAACGACGGCGCCAGCCTGTGGGCCCGCGCCGCGGCCCTCGAAGCCCTCACCCTCGCCGCCCTCGAAGGGCGCGCCCCCCGCGGCCCGGTGGTGGATTTCCTGGCCGACCTCGGCGCCCGCGAAGCCTCGGTGCTGCAGGGCAAGCCCGACGCCGGCGCCGAACTCGAGCTCCTCGACCTGCTGGTCGTCTGCCTCGCCGACCTGGGCGCCGTCGAGCATCTGCCGCTGATCGGCGAATGGTTCGCCGCCGGCCTGGTGGACGACAGCTACGCCGCCCCCGCCGACATCGAGGCCGACATCCAGCGCGGCCCCGCCGACTGCCTCGAAGCGCTGCGGAGCGCCGGCCGCGGCCTCATCGACGACGTCGCCCGCGAAACCGCCCTGTGGCCCGCCTTCCACGAGCTCCCGCCGGTGCAGCTGCCGCCCATCCCGCTGGGCAGCCTGCGCGAGCCGGTCAAGCGCGACGAGCCCAAGGTCGGCCGCAACGACCCCTGCCCCTGCGGCAGCGGCCGCAAGTACAAGAAGTGCCACGGCGCCAACTGAACCTCGCCCGCCGCGGCCTTGTCACAGCGCCTCGGCTATCATGAACGCCTCGCCCGCAACCGGAAGCACACCATGACAGACACCCTGCCCGATGCCCCCGCCGATGCTCCCGAAGCCAGCCCCGGTTTCGACCTCGACGACTTCGAGGTGCGCGTCCTCGCGGTGCTCATCGAGAAAGCCTTCGTCACCCCCGACAGCTACCCCCTGTCGGTGAATGCGCTGGTCGGCGGCTGCAACCAGCTCACCGGCCGCGAACCGGTGATGAGCCTCAGCGAAGCCACCGTGCTCGCCACCCTCGACCGGCTCGTCGAGCGTGGCCTGGTCAGCCAGCGCCACCAGGCCGGCGCGCGGGTCGCCAAGTGGGAACACCAGATCCGCCTGCGCCATTCGCTCACCCCGCCGATGCAGGCCGTGCTGGCCATCCTCATGCTGCGCGGCGCGCAGACGGTCGGCGAGATCCGCGCCCGCTGCGAGCGCATGCACGCCTTCGGCAGCCCCGCCGAGGTCGAGGAGATCCTCGAGAAGCTCGGCGACAAATACCCGCCGATGGTCGTCCAGCTGCC
>JAKLLM010000056.1 GCA_023150125.1 Zoogloea sp. | reverse complement strand
GCTGCGGCCCGCCATGTCGGCACTCACGGCTCGACATCCACCGGGCGGCCCCGTTTTGCCCGCCGCTCCCGCGCCTCATGCTGGGCGCGGGCCTCCATGCTCTCGTGCACGAAGTCGATGTGCCGGCGCACGGCGGCGCGGGCGGCGGCGGGGTCGCGGTGGCGGATCCCGTCCCAGATGGCCTGGTGCTGCCCCTGCAGGTCGAGCCAGTTGCTCGCCTGGCCGCGCAGGTGGCGCAGGTTGCGGTCGATGTGGTCGTTGATGACGCGGAACAGGCTGGCCGTCAGGTGGCCGAACATCACGTTGTGGGCGGCCTCGGCGATGCTCTGGTGGAAGGCCAGGTCGGCCTTGACCTGCTGCTCGAGCACCTCCGGCGAGGTGCCCTCGGCAAACAGCGCCTCGACCCGGGCGTAGGCCTCGCCGATGCGCTGCAGGTCGGCGTCGGTGGCCCGCCGGGCGGCCAGCGAGGCGGCCTCGCACTCCAGCATGCCGCGGAACTCGAGCAGATCGGCCTGGATGTTGGGGTGCTGGCGGAGCATGTCCTGCCAGGGGTCGATGAAGCCGGCATCGAGCCGGTCGGTGACGTGGGTGCCGCCGCCCTGGCGGCTGTGCAGCAGGCCCTTGGAGACCAGCTTCTGGATCGCCTCGCGCAGGGACGGGCGCGACACGCCGAGCTCGACGGCCAGCTCGCGCTCCGGCTGCAGGCGGTCGCCGGGCTTGAGGGCGCCGTCGAGGATACGCCGTTCGAGTTCGTGGGCGATGGTGTCGGAGAGTCGCTGGACAGCAAGCTTGCCGCTGGGCATGGCAGGGAATCCTCAATTGGTCTGACCAAAATTCTACTTTCACCCGGCCGGCGACGACAAGCCGGCCCGGCCACAAATCTACCGGTTTACCCGTAGAACACCATCGAATCAATGCGTTGATTGATTCATAAGATTGACTTCTGGTTTGCCTGCGCGTAGATTTTTGTCCCATCCGATCAATTGGTCTTACCAATTTACCGGAAACATAACCGGATCACCGACAGCCGCAGCGACGGACACCCCGATCGACTGCCGGCAGGACTGGAGGAGACATGAGCAGCCACACCCCGGGCACGCCTGCGCGTACCTATCCGCCCCGCCCCGAGGCGGTGTATTTCTATGCGACTTGCCTGGTGGACATGTTCGTCCCCGAGGCCGGCATGGACGCCATCACCCTCCTCGAGCGCGAAGGCATCCGGGTGATCTTCCCCGACAACCAGACCTGCTGCGGCCAGCCGGCCTTCACCAGCGGCTTCCCCGAAGAAGCGCGCCAGGTGGTCGCCTCGCAGCTCGACCTGTTCCCCGGCGACTACCCCATCGTGGTGCCGTCCGGCTCCTGCGCCGGCATGATCCTCTGGCACTGGGAGAAGGTGATCGGCGCCGACCCCGCCCTCAAGGCCCGGGCCGCTGCGGTCGCCGCCCGCACCTTCGAGCTCGCCGAGTTCCTGCTGCACGTGGTCGGCTTCAACCGCAAGGACGAAGGCCCGGCCACCACCGTCACGCTGCACACCTCGTGCTCGGCACGCCGCGAGATGGGCACCCACCTGGTCGGCCGCGAACTCCTCGCCCGCCTCGGCAACGTGAGCCTCGCCCACCACGACCACGAATCGGAATGCTGCGGCTTCGGCGGCACCTTCTCGCTCAAGCACCCCGACGTCTCCACCGCGATGGTCAGCGACAAGGTCGCCGCCCTCAAGGCCACCGGCGCCAGCCAGCTGGTCACCGCCGACTGCGGCTGCATGCTCAACATCACGAAGCGCGCCGCCCGCGAAGACCAGGACGCAGGGCGCAGCAAGCCTTCGCTGCCCGGTGAGCACCTCGCCACCTTCCTGCTGCGCCGCACTGGAGGAAAACAGGCATGAGCGCCCGCGACCGCATCCTCGCCAAGCTGCGCGGCAGCCAGCCGGCCCAGGCCAAGGCCCTGCCCGACCTCGCCGCCCACTACGCGCCCCGCGCCCGCGGCGAATCGAAGGCCGAGCGCCTGGCCCGCTTCCGCACCGGCATCGAGGGCTTCCACGCCGAAGTGCACGTCACCACCGAATCCGACTGGCCCGCGCTGCTCGCCCGCCTGTGCGCCGACAAGCAGGTCGGCACGCTGATGTTCGGCGCCGCCACCCCGGCCGGCCGCCGCCTGGCCGGCAGCAGCGTCCCGAACGTCGAGCTGCGCCCCTGGGCCGGCCAGTTCGAAGACATCAAGGCCGACCTCTTCCACCGCATCGACGCCGGCTTCACCCAGGCCCGCGGGGCGATCGCCGAAACCGGCAGCCTGATCGTGTGGTCGTCCGCCGCCGAGCCGCGCAGCCTGTCGCTGGTGCCGCCGATCCACTTCGCGCTGCTCGACGCCGCCACCATCCACCCCACCTTCTACGACGCCCTGGTGAGCGAGAACTGGGCCGCCGGCCTGCCCACCAACGCACTCCTGATCTCCGGCCCGTCCAAGACCGCCGACATCCAGCAGACCCTGGCCTACGGCGCCCACGGCCCGAAGGAGCTCGTCGTGCTGGTCATCAACGCCGAAGGAGACGCGGCATGAGCACCCAAGCCCGGAACACCGCCGGCCAGCCCATCGCCTTCGTGTCGGCCCAGGCCCTGCGGGCACGCATGCACGACGCGGTGAACGACGCCCACCTGCGCCAGAGCTTCCGCGGCGCGATGGACTTCCTGATGGCCAAGCGCGCCGCCCAGTTCCCCGACGAGGGCGAGCTGGACTCCCTGCGCGGGCTGTCCGAAGCCATCCGCCAGTACAGCCTCACGAAGCTGCCCGACCTGCTCGAACAGCTCGAAGCCAACCTCACCCGCAACGGCGTGCAGGTGCATTGGGCCGAGACGCCGGACGAAGCCAACGCCATCATGCTCGACATCGCCCGGCGCCATCAGGCCAAGCTGATCGTCAAGGGCAAGTCGATGGTGAGCGAGGAGATCGAGTTCAACCACGCGATGGAAGCCGCCGGCGTGGGCGCGCTGGAGTCCGACATGGGCGAATACATCGTCCAGCTCGCCGGCGAAAAGCCGTCCCACATCATCATGCCGGCGATCCACCAGACCAAGCAGCAGATCGCCAGGCTGTTTGCCGAGCACATCCCCGGCGTCGACTACACCGACAACGTGGACGCCCTCATCCAGATCGGCCGCCGGGTGCTGCGCGAGAAGTTCGAGGAAGCCGACATCGGCCTCTCCGGCGTCAACTTTGCGGTGGCCGAGACCGGCACCCTGTGCCTCGTCGAGAACGAAGGCAACGGCCGCATGTGCACCACCGTGCCCAAGGTGCACATCGCCATCACCGGCATCGAGAAGGTCGTCGAGAAGCTGGAGCACGTCGCCCCGCTGTTTTCCATCCTCACCCGCTCGGCCACCGGGCAGGCGGTGTCGACCTACTTCAACATGATCTCCGGCCCGCGCCGGGGCGACGACCGCGACGGCCCCGAGGAGGTGCACCTGGTGCTCCTCGACAACGGCCGCAGCCAGGCCTACGCCGACGAGCAGCTGCGCCAGACCCTGCAGTGCATCCGCTGCGGTGCCTGCATGAACCACTGCCCGGTGTACACCCGCATCGGCGGCCACGCCTACGGCACCACCTACCCCGGCCCCATCGGCAAGATCGTCTCGCCCCACATGATGGGCCTCGAGCAGACCCACCTGCTGCCCACCGCCTCCAGCCTGTGCGGCGCCTGCGGCGAGGTGTGCCCGGTGAAGATCCCGATCCCCGAGCTGCTGATCCGGCTGCGCGGCGAGGCCAACAGCGCCCCCCACGCCAACCCGGCGATGGTCGGCCAGGGCGCCGGCTACGACGCCAAGATCAGCCTGCTGTGGAAGCTGTGGGCCCGCCTCTACGCCCGCCCGGCCACCTACCGGGCCTTCACCTGGCTGGCGACCCGCTTCCGCTTTCTCACCCCGAAGCAGCAGAGCGGCTGGACCGCCGCCCGCACGCCGCTCAAACCCGCTCCGCGAAGGCTGAGGGACATGGTCAAAGACCGAAGATAGCGGCGCGCCCGCAGGTCGGGCCACAGCCCGACCCGCAGCCCATCCCCACCCAAATTCAAACCAATCCCTGACGGGAGGACACGCCATGTCCGCTCTCATCGACGCCCTGCGCCAACGGCTGCCCGCCGAACGCGTGATCACCGACGAACTGCGCCGCCTCGCCTACGGCACCGACGGCAGCTTCTACCGCCTCATCCCCGAGGTGGTGGCCGTGGTGAACGACGAAACCGAAGTCTGCGACGTGACCCGCATCGCCCGCGACAACGGGCGGCCGGTCACCTTCCGCGCCGCCGGCACCAGCCTGTGCGGCCAGGCCGTCACCGACGGCGTGCTGGTGCTGCTGGGCGAAGGCCTCGCCACCTGCGCCATCGGCGCCGGCGGCACCACCGTGCAGGTCGGCCCGGCCATCGTCGGCGCCGAGGTCAACCGCCGCCTCGCCCCGCTGGGCCGCAAGATCGGGCCGGACCCGGCCTCGATCAACGCCGCCAAGATCGGCGGCATCGCCGCCAACAACAGCTCCGGCATGTGCTGCGGCACCGCCCAGAACAGCTACAACACCCTCGCCGCGATCCGCGTGATGCTGGCCGACGGCACCGTCCTCGACACCGGCGAGGCCGCCAGCGTGGCCGCCTTCAAGGCCAGCCACGGCGGCCTGCTCGACAGCCTCGGCGGGCTGGCCGCGCGGGTGCGCGCCGACCACGCCCTGGCCAGCCGTATCCGTGCCAAGTACAAGATCAAGAACACCACCGGCTACAGCCTCAACGCCCTGGTGGACTACACCGACCCGGTGGACATCCTGGCCCACCTGATGATCGGCTCCGAGGGCACGCTCGGCTTCATCTCGCGGGTCACCTACCACACGGTGCCCGAGTACGCCCACAAGGCCAGCGCGCTGGCCTTCTTCCCCGACATGGAGAGCGCCTGCCGCGCCGTGGTCGGCCTCAAGCAGCGGCCGGTGGACGCCGTCGAGCTGCTCGACCGCGCCTCGCTGCGCTGCGTCGCCGACAAGCCGGGCATGCCGTCGCTGCTCAAGACCCTGCCCGACGGCGTCACCGCGCTGCTCATCGAAACCCGCGCCCCGTCGGCCACCGAGCTCGACGCCCGGATCGGCTCGGTGCTCGCCGAGCTGGGCGCCTACCCGCTCATCGAAGCCCCCGCCTTCACCACCGACCCGGCCGAGATCGAGCGCCTGTGGAACGTGCGCAAGGGCACCTTCCCGGCCGTCGGCGCGGTGCGCAAACCCGGCACCACGGTGATCATCGAGGACGTGGCCGTCGCCGTGCCGCTGCTCGCCGCCGCCTGCCTCGACCTGCAGCGGCTCTTCGCCAAGCACGGTTACCACGAGGCGATCATCTTCGGCCACGCGCTGGAAGGCAACGTCCACTTTGTGTTCACCCAGGACTTCGGCATCGAATCCGAGGTCGCCCGCTACGCCGCCTTCATGGACGAGCTGTGCACCGTGCTGGTCGGCAAATACGACGCATCCCTGAAAGCCGAGCACGGCACCGGCCGCAACATGGCGCCCTTCGTCGAGCTCGAATGGGGCAGCCAGGCCTACGGGCTGATGAAGGAGATCAAGCAGCTCTTCGACCCCGCCGGCCTCCTCAACCCCGGCGTGATCATCAACGACGACCCGGAGGCGCACCTCAAGCACCTCAAGCCGATGCCCGCCGCCGGCCAGCTGTATGCCCCGGTGGACCGCTGCATCGAGTGCGGCTTCTGCGAACCGCAGTGCCCGTCCCACGGCCTCACCCTGTCGCCGCGCCAGCGCATCGTCGGCTGGCGCGAGCTGTCGCGCCGTGAGGCCAACGGCGAGGCCCCCGGCCAGCTCGGCGAGGACTACCTCTACATGGGCCTCGACACCTGCGCCACCTGCGGCCTGTGCTCCACCGCCTGCCCGGTGGGCATCGAGACCGGCGCCCTCACCCGCGCCGTGCGCGGCGAGCAGCTCTCCGGCGTGGCGCGCAGCCTCGGCCGCGTGGCCGCCAACCACTTCGGCGCCACCCAGGCGCTGGCCCGCAGCGCCCTCAAGGCCGGCCACCTGGCCGAGGCCATCGTCGGCCCCAGGGCCCTGGCACGGCTCACCGGCGGCGCCTGGAAGGAAGGCATGCCCAAACCCCAGGCCCTGCGCTACGACATCACCCGCAGCAGCGGCGACAAGGTGGTGTATTTCCCCACCTGCGCCGGCCGCATGTTCGGCGCCGACACCCCCGAGCATGCGCTGTCGGCCACCGTCATCCGCGTGCTCGAGCGCGCCGGCTACGCCCCCATCGTGCCGGAGGGCGTGAACAGCCTGTGCTGCGGCCAGTCCTTCGCCAGCAAGGGCCTCGCCGAAGACGCCAACCGCAAGTCGGCCGAGCTCGAAGCGGCGCTGCTGAAGGCCAGCAACAACGGCGAATACCCGGTGATCCTCGACGCCAGCGCCTGCAGCCTGCGCATGAAGACCTTCCTCGCCGAGCGCCTCAAGGTGTACGACCTCGTCGAGTTCGCCCACGACGCCCTGCTGCCGCGCCTGATGCTCCACAAGAAGGCCGAGCCGGTGCTGGTGCACCTCAACTGCTCGGCCCGCCGGATGGGCTTCGAGGCCAAGCTCAAGCAGCTCGCCACCGCCTGCGCCGACAAGGTGGTGCTGCCGGCCGAGGTCAAGTGCTGCGGCTTCGGCGGCGACCGCGGCTTCGTGGTGCCCGAGCTCAACGCCCACGCGCTGCGCAAGCTCCACGCCGACGTGCCCGCCGGCTGCTGCGGCGGCTACTCCAGCAACCAGACCTGCGAGATCGGCCTCACCAACGCCACCGGCCTGCCCTACCGCTCCATCGTGCATCTGCTCGACGAATGCAGCGCCGAAGCGGCGCGGCTGGCCACCTGCTGACCCCCCCAGTGTCGGGCTGCAACCCGACCACCCACACCCGCAACGCCCCGCATTCACCAAAGGAGGAAACACCGAATGCAACCCTGGATGCAAATCTACGACCCGCTGGGCAACCTCTGGTTGTCCTCGCTGGTCGCCGCACTGCCGATCATCTTCTTCTTCGTGGCCCTCGCGGTGCTGCGCATGAAGGGGCACGTCGCCGGCACCATCACCGTCGCCATCTCGCTGGCGGTGGCCATCTTCTTCTACAAGATGCCGGTGGAAATGGCGCTTGCGTCGGCCGGCTACGGCTTCCTGTACGGCCTGTGGCCGATCGCCTGGATCATCATCGCGGCGGTGTTCCTCTACAAGATCACCGTCAAGACCGGGCAGTTCGACATCATCCGGGCCTCGGTGGTGTCGATCACCGATGACCAGCGCCTGCAGATGCTGCTGGTCGGCTTCTCGTTCGGCGCCTTCCTGGAGGGTGCGGCCGGCTTCGGCGCCCCGGTGGCCATCACCGCCGCGCTGCTGGTGGGCCTGGGCTTCAACCCGCTGTACGCCGCCGGCCTGTGCCTGATCGCCAACACCGCCCCGGTGGCCTTCGGCGCGATGGGCATCCCCATCATCGTCGGCGGCCAGGTGACCGGCATCGACCCCTTCAAGATCGGCCAGATGGCCGGCCGCCAGCTCCCGCTGCTGTCGGTGATCGTGCCCTTCTGGCTGGTCGCCATGATGGACGGCTGGCGCGGCATCAAGGAAACCTGGCCCGCCATCCTGGTGGCCGGCCTGAGCTTCGCCGTCACCCAGTTCCTCACCGCCAACTACATCGGGCCGGAACTGCCGGACATCACCTCGGCGCTGGTCAGCCTGATCTGCCTGACCGTCTTCCTGAAGAACTGGAAGCCGAAGCGCATCTTCCGCTTCGACAACCAGCACCACGCCGAACTGGGCGAGGACAGCCACCACAGCTTCGGCCAGATCATGAAAGCCTGGTCGCCCTTCGTGATCCTGACCATCATGGTCACCATCTGGAGCCTCAAGCCCTTCAAGGCGCTGTTCGCCAAGGACGGCCCGCTGTATGCGCTGGTGTTCCAGTTCCCGGTGCCCATGCTCGACAAGATGGTCATCAAGATGGAACCCATCGTCGCCAAGGCCACGCCGTATGCCGCGGTGTACAAGCTCGACATCCTGTCGGCCACCGGCACCGCGATCTTCATCGCCGCGATCATCAGCATGGTCGTGCTGGGCATGCGCTCCAGCGAGGCCGCCAAGGCCCTCAAGGAAACCGTGGTCGAGCTGAAGCGCCCGATCTACTCCATCGGCATGGTGCTGGCCTTCGCCTTCGTCGCCAACTACTCGGGCCTGTCCGCCACCCTAGCCCTGCTGCTGGCCGGCACCGGCGCACTGTTCCCGTTCTTCAGCCCCTTCCTGGGCTGGCTGGGCGTGTTCCTCACCGGCTCCGACACCTCGTCGAACGCACTGTTCTGCTCGCTGCAGGCCACCACCGCGCACCAGGTCGGCGTCTCCGACACCCTGCTGGTGGCGGCCAACACCACCGGCGGCGTCACCGGCAAGATGATCTCGCCGCAGTCCATCGCGGTCGCCTGCGCGGCGGTCGGCCTGGTCGGCAAGGAATCCGACCTGTTCCGCTTCACCGTCAAGCACAGCCTGCTGTTCGCCACCATGGTCGGCATCATCACCACGCTGCAGGCCTACGTGTTCACCTGGATGATCCCCTGATCCATCGCACTGCTTCTTCAACGCCGGGGTGATCCGCCCCGGGGGAGCCTTGACGGCGGCCGCGCAAACGGCCGCCGTTTTTTTGCCCTGCCATCGCTGTCCGTGCACAGGCTAGCGGACGTACCGGAGCAACCACATGCCGAACTGCCGGAGGTCGGCATCCGCCACCGCAAGATGGGCATCGGAGCGCGGATCGACGAGCGTCATCAGCGCCTCTCCCGAGCCCTCCGCCACCCCACGCAGGAAACGCGGCGATTCGGCCATCACCACCACGTCGCGGAAGTCGCGCCTGGCCATGCCCACCAGCCGCTTCACCGCCTGCGGATCGCCGCCGCTCTCCTTCAGGATGTCGAGGCGCAGCCGCCCGGGCCAGATCTCGTGGCGGGCGCCGCCGTAGCGCGCGAGCTCGGCCAGCACCGCGTCGCGGTCTGCCGGCGCAAAGAGGGCATCGACCACCCGCCGGACGGCCTCGGGCCCGGGGTGCGTCGCGAACGAGCCATCCCGGGCGAAGGAGAAACCGAACTCTTCGAACATCCGCGCCACGCGCGCCGCATCCTGGTCGGGAAACACCCGCGCCTGCGCCGCCACCGCCGCGTCGGGCGTGGCATTCAGGGCGCAGGCCTCGACGATCGCCGGCGGCAGCGCCTTGCCGGTCACCGGCGGCCGCGGCGTTCCCCACGGCCCCAGCCGGTAGCGCGCGGCCAGCAGCACCACGGAGACGATCAAGAGATACCCGGCCCCGCTCCAGAAACCGTCAAACCAGCCCGCCAGAGTGTCCAGCACGATACACACCTCCCACCACGCACCACCGCAGCCAGACCAGCCCCGGCGCGGTGGCACGGCTTTTTCGCCCTGCCCCGTCCCGACAGCTGCATTTCCGCACGCGGGCGACACCCCGAGGCTTGCGGAGAACCGCCCTGTTCAGCCAGTCTACGCCACACTTCGAAACAAAATCTGCACGGCGGGCCAAGCACGCCCCCGCGCCACGTCACACCCGCCCCACCCATGGCAACACGCGTACACAACCCGCTCCTCAACTGCATCGATCTGCTCCTCGACGCGGTGTTCCTCATCGGTGCCGACGGGTGCATCCGCTACGTCAATGCCGCCAGTGAGCGCATCTTCGGCTACACCCCGGGCGAGCTGATCGGCCGCCGGATGATCGACCTCGTCCTGCCGGAAGACCGCCCGATGACCCTCGAGGAAGCCGCCCGGATCATGGCCGGCCAGCCACGGGTCGGCTTCGTGAACCGCTACCTGCACAAGGACGGGCACACGGTGCACATCATGTGGTCGGCGCGCTGGTCCGAGGCCGACCAGCTGCGCATCGGCGTCGCCCGTGACGTCACCGAGCAGAAACACCTGGAAGACCTCCAGGCCGCCACCTACGCGGTGTCCGAGGCGGCCCACGACGCCGTCGACCTCGACACCCTGTTCCCCACCATCCACGCCATCATCGCCCGGCTGGTGCCGGTGGCCGGGCTGGTGGTGGCCACCTGCGAGCGCGAGAGCGAGGCGCTCCACTTCCCCTACGGGCGCGACGAAAGCGGCCAGCCGCTGGCCGTCGACGAACAGCTGGCCCACCGCCACTGCCAGGACGTCATCGCCAGCCGGCGGGGCCTGCAGCTGCCCGCCGACGCCCTCGCCCCCGAAGCCGGCGCCGGCTTCTGGCTGGTCGTGCCCCTCATCGACCAGACCGACCCGATCGGCGCCCTGATGCTCAAGGCCCACGCCGACACCCGCTACTCGGACAAGGACCGGGAGCTCCTCGGCTTCGTCTCGGCCCAGGTCGCCACCGCCATCGAACGCAGCCGCCTGAAGGCCGAGCTGCTGCGCGCAGCCCGCTACGACGAGCTCACCGGCCTGCCCAACCGGCGCCTCTTCCACGACCGGATCGACACCGCGCTGGCCCGCAGCCGGCGCAAGAACGGCCGCGTGGCGCTGCTCTACCTCGACATCGACGACTTCAAGGGCGTCAACGACACCCTCGGCCACGACGCCGGCGACGAGCTGCTCCGGGAGTTCGCCCGTCGGCTCGAACGCTGCGTGCGCAAGGCCGACACCGTCGCCCGCCTGGGGGGCGACGAGTTCGTGGTGATCCTCGAAGACGTCCACGGCCCCGACGACGCCACCGCGGTGGCCGACAAGATCCACCACAGCCTGCAGCAGCCCTTCGACATCGCCGGCCACAGCCTGCACGCCCGGACCAGCATCGGCATCGCCCTCCACCCCGACGACGGCGACGACGCCGACGGCCTCATCAGGCACGCCGACCAGCGCATGTACCAGTACAAGGCCCGCGACTGAAGGGTCGCGGGGGGATAGTCGGGAGCGGGGCGGAAGCCGCCCAGGCTCGCCTCATGCCCCGCCGGGCATGGCGGGAAGCCCGCCGGATGGGCTCGAAAACCTGGCCGCCTTGGCCGGAAACCCGCGCGCCGGCCTCCGGCGTGCTCGCCGCCAGCGGGCAGCATGGGGCGCCCTGTCTGCGAGCTACCCGCGAGCGTCCCGGCAGCCCAACCGGGCAGCGCCCCGATACCCGCGTCCTGTCCGGGGAACAGGGGCGCCCTATCCTGGGGACACACCTGCCCTATCCGTCGGCTAGGAGCGCCCTATCCCGCGGACACACCGCCCCTATCCGGCAGATAGGGCTACTGCCTCATTTTTGTGCTCCCGAGTAGCTCGCGACATGGGTAGCCCTATCCCACCGATAGGGCTACTGTCTCCTTTTCATGCTCGCGACCACCTCGCGGCATGGACGCTCCTATCCCTGGACAGGGCGTCCGGCGCTTTCTGGTGCCCCGGGGCCGCCCACGGCATCGCAGCCCAGCCTCGGTGGCACGGCGCCGGGCGAGCGGAGGAAAAGAGTGGACCGGCGAGGATCGCCTGCGCCTCCGCCGCTTCCGCTGAACGGGCCCGGCCAAAGGGCAGAGTGGTCGCGCAGGCCGGCGCGGCCTCAGCCCGCCAGCCCGGCCAGCACCGCCCCCACCTCGGCGAACGACGGCCGCATGGCGGGGTCTGCCGCCAGGCACTGACCGGCCAGCGCCCCCAGCGCCAGCCCGGGCTCGGGCGGACAATGCGCCGCCAGCTCCTCCAGCAGGCAGCCGAAGGCGCGCAGCTCGATGCGTTCCAGGGCCGCGGCGAGGCCCGCATCGCCCGGCGGCACGAAGGAGGCAGCGCCGAAATCCCCCAACAGCACCCGGCCGTCCTGGTGGTACAGGATGTTGTGGGCGTAGAGGTCGCCGTGGTTGATCCCCCGCTCGTGGAGCTGGCCCACCGCCGAGGCGATGCCGCGGGCGATCCCCAGCGCCTGGGCCGGGCTGAGGGCGGTGCCGGCGGGGTACACGTCGCGGGTGCACGAATCCAGGCTCGGCGGCCCGGCGAGGCTGCGGAAGGCCGGCTCGATGAGCTCCATCACCAGGCCGTCGCGCCCCTCCGGGTGGCCGGCGAGCTGGCCGAGGACGGGGATCAGGCTGGGGTGAGCGCCGGCCCCCAGGCAGGCCGCCAGCTCGTCCTCGGGCAGGCCATCGCTGGTCACCGCGCCCTTGAAGAGCTTCACCGCCACCTCCCGCGCCGCGCCGCCCTGGCGCCACACCGCCCGGTGGATCACCCCGGAGGCGCCTTGCCCGAGCATCTCGCCGAGCGCGAGTGCGCTCCAGGCGAACGGGTGGCTGCGCCCCTCCGCCTGCCAGGCCGCGTCCACCGCCGCGCAGAAGGGGTTGCCGGCATAGGCCAGCCAGGCCAGCCGCGGCAGGGCCGGCAGCCAGTCGGGCAGGGCGGTGAGGCGGTTGGCGGCGATGCGCAAGAGCTCGAGGCCGGTGCAGGCCGCCATCTCGGGGGGCAGGCCGGCCAACTGGTTGCCGGCCAGGGCCAGCTTCTGCAGCCGCGTGCACCGGCCGATGGACGCCGGCAGCGCCTCGATGCGGTTCTCGGTGAGGATCAGCCAGCGCAGCCGGGGCGGCAGCGAGGCCTCGGGCACGGTGCGGATGCCGCAGCCGCGAAAGCCGATCATCTCGAGGCTGGGGCAGGCGCCGAGCACCTCGGGCAGTGCCTCGAAGGGGCAGCCCGAGCAGAACAGGATGCGCAGCCGGCCCAGGCGCGGCAGGTCGTCGGGCAGGCGGGTGAAGGCGTTGCCGGCCAGGTCGAGCACCTCGAGCGTATCGGCCAGGTCGAAGATCTCGCGGGGAAACTCGCGGAGGCCGGCGGCCAGCTTGAGGTGGCGGGCGCCCGCCAGGCGGCCGGCCCGCAGGTCGTCGAGGGAATGCATGGTGGGGAACCGGGGGTGGAAAGCCCGCGATGCTAGCCGGATTCCCTGCCTGGCTCCATCGGCGTTCGCAGCGGGCTGATGAAGCCGGCACGCAGTGAGTGCCGGTTCTTGTCGGGCCGGCCGCGTCAGCCCAGGGAGCGGGAAAGCGCCGGCGGCCAGGCCGGGTCGGCGGTGGGCAGGAAACCCCGGATGCCCGCGTCCACGTGGCCGGCGGCTTCGAGTGCCGCAGCGAGGGCGGCCACCCGGGCCCACCGCGCCGGCTCGCGCAGCGCGGCTTCGGCGAGGTGCTGCGCGTGGGTGAACTCGCCCGGGTCGCCGAGCAGCGCGGCCAGCGCGCGGGCCTTGGTGCCATCCCCCTGCCCGGCCGCAAGGGCGATGGGCGCCGCGTCACCGCGGAAGATCCGCTCGGCCAGCGGTCCGGCCAGCAGGCCGGCCATCTGGGCGCGGATGTCGTGCCGCTGGCGCGGCCCGAGGGCCTCGACGAGGGCCTGCCCTTCCGGCGTCGCCAGCG
>JAKLLM010000055.1 GCA_023150125.1 Zoogloea sp. | reverse complement strand
CAGCCGCCCAAGCCGGTAAAGGAAGTCGTCAAGCCCGAGCCCAAAAAGCCCGAACCCCGGCCCGAGCCGAAGCACGAGCCCCGCAAGCCGGAACCCAAGCCCGAGCCGAAGAAGCCCGAGCCCAAGCCGGAACCCAAGAAGCCCGAGCCCAAACCCGAGCCCCGCAAGCCCGACCCCCGCGAAACCGCCAAGGCCGAGGCGCAGGCCCGGGCCGAGCAGGCGCGCCTCGACAAGCTCAAGGCCGACAAGGAAGCCAAAGACGCCAAGATCGCCGCCGAACGCAGCCGCGCCCTCGAAGAGCGCCGGATGCGCGAGCTGATGGCCCGCGACAGCGAGAACGCCAAGCAGTCGGGCGAGATCCAGAAGGAGCTCGCCCGTATCGCCAACGAGAAGGCCAAAGCCTCCAACAGCCGCGCCCTGAAGGCCTACACCGACAAGATCGCCGCCAAGGTGCGGGGCAACATCATCCTGCCGCCGGGCGTCTCCGGCGACCCGGTGGGGGTCTTCTATGTAGACCAGCTGCCCGACGGCTCGGTGATCGAGGTTCGCCTCAAGCGCTCCACCGGCAACGCCCAGCTCGACGCCGCCATCGAACGCGCCATCCAGAAGTCCAGCCCGCTGCCCAAGCCCGACCGCTCCGAGCTGTTCCAGCGCACCCTCAATTTCGAGTTCTACCCGCTCCGCGACTAACCCCTCCCCGAGCCCACGCCCATGAACCTCATCCTGTCCATCCTGCGCAGCGCCGTCCCGGCCGGCGTCCTGGTGCTGGCGAGCACCTTCGCCCACGCCCAGCTGACCGTCGAGGTGAGCGGCGCCGGCAGCAACCGCGTGCCGGTGGCCGTCGCCGCCTTCGAGGGCGAGAGCGCCCTGCCCCGCGCCGTCACCGACGTGGTCCGCGCCGACCTCGAACGCAGTGGCCTCTTCCGGCTGGTCGAACTCGGCCCCGTGCCGATGGGCGCCGACGCCCCCGACTACGCCCGTGTCCGCTCCCGCGGCGCCGACTCGGTCGCGGTGGGCACCATCTCGCCGGCCGGCGGCGGCCGCTACCAGGTGCTGGTACGCCTGATGGACGCCCCCAAGCAGGTCAGCCTGGGCAGCCAGGCCATGACCATGACGCCCAACCAGTACCGCACCACCGGGCACCGCATCGCCGACTTCATCTACGAAAAGCTCACCGGCGAGCCCGGCGTGTTCTCCACCCGCATCGCCTACGTGCTCAAGTCCGGCGCCCGCTACGAGCTGCAGATCGCCGACGCCGACGGCAGCAACGCACAAACCGCGCTGGCCTCCCGCGAGCCGATCATCTCGCCGGCCTGGTCGCCCGACGGCACCCGCCTGGCCTACGTCTCCTTCGAGGCCAAGAAGCCGGTGGTGTATGTGCACTCCCTGGCCAGCGGCCAGCGCAACGTGGCCGCCAACTTCAAGGGCTCCAACTCTGCCCCGGCCTGGTCGCCCGACGGCCGCCGGCTGGCCGTGGTGCTCACCAAGGACGGCCAGTCCCAGCTGTATTCCGTCAATGCCGACGGCTCCGGCGTGCAGCGCCTGGCCTCCTCGTCGGGCATCGACACCGAGCCCGCCTGGTCCAGCGACGGCATGATCTACTTCACCTCCGACCGCGGCGGCAGCCCGCAGATCTACCGCGTGCCGGCCGGCGGCGGCGAAGCCCAGCGGGTCACCTTCGAGGGCAGCTACAACGTCAGCCCGCGCCCCTCCCCCGACGGCAAGAGCCTGGTTTACGTCTCCCGCAACGGCGGGCGCTTCCAGGTGACGCTGCTCGACCTCGCCTCGCGCCAGACCCAGATCCTCACCGATTCGTCCAAGGACGAGTCGCCCAGCTTCGCCCCCAACGGCCGCATGGTCCTCTACGCCACCGAAGTCGGCGGGCGCGGCGTGCTGTCCGCCGTGTCGTCCGACGGTCGTGTCAAGCAGCGTCTGTCGGTACAATCGGGCGATGTACGCGAGCCGGCGTGGGGGCCGCAGCCGCGCAACTGACGTCGAAGCCCCGTCCCACATCCAAATCTTTAGCGACCACCCGGCCGCTCACGGAGTCAAACCATGAAGTACGCCCGTCTCACCCTGTCCCTCCTCGCCGCCGGCCTGCTGGCCGCCTGCAGCTCCGCCCCCAGCACCGACGGGCAAGGCGCCGCCGTGGAAGACCGCTCCAGCGCCTCCACCTCCGGTGTCGGCGGCAGCGGCGTCACCACCGTCAACGCCGACGGCAAGCTCAGCGGCGCAGCCTACCCCGAGCTCAAGGACCCGAAGAACATCCTCTCCAAGCGCAGCGTGCTGTTCGACTACGACAGCTACGTGATCAAGGACCAATACCGCCCGCTGGTCGAAGCCCACGCCAAGTTCCTGGTGTCCCACCCGAAGGTCAAGATGCTGATCCAGGGCAACACCGACGAGCGCGGCAGCCGCGAATACAACCTGGCCCTCGGCCAGAAGCGTGCCGACGCCGTCAAGAAGGCCCTCGGCCTGCTCGGCGTCTCCGAAGGCCAGCTCGAATCCGTCAGCCTCGGCGAAGAGAAGCCCAGCTGCTCCGATTCCGGCGAAAGCTGCTGGGCAGCCAACCGCCGCGGCGACATGCTCTACTCGGGTGAATTCTGATGTTCCCCCGCCTTCTGCCCGCGCTGGTGGCCGGCCTGTTCGTCGGCCTCGCGGCCGGCCAGGCCCACGCCGGCCTGTTTGACGACGAAGAAGCCCGCCTGCGCATCAACGAGATGCGCAACGAGTTCAACGGCCGCGTCAGCAAGCTCGAGTCCGGCGCCCGCGCCCAGCTCGAGCTGGCCGACCAGATCGAACTCCTGAAGACCGAGATCGCCCGCCTGCGCGGCGAGAACGAAGTCCTCAGCAACGACCTGGCCAACGCCATCAAGCGGCAGAAGGATTTTTACGTGGATCTCGACAACCGCCTGCGGAAGCTCGAGCCCCACGCCGCCGCCGAGGCTGCGCCCCAGCCGGCCGCAGCCCCGGCTGCAGCGGCCGCCCCGGCAGCCCCTCCGGTGACCGCCGCCGACCCCGCCGCCGAGAGCCGCGACTACGAAGCCGCCCTCACCCAGCTGCGCGGCGGCAAGTACAAGGAAGCCGCCACCGGCTTCATCGGCTTCACCCGGCGCTACCCCGGCAGCAGCTTCCAGCCCAGCGCCCACTTCTGGGCCGCCAGCTCGCTCTACCAGCTCAAGGACAACGCCGGCGCCGCCGAGTACTACGCCAAGGTCGCCAACCAGTGGCCCGACGACAACCGCGCCCCCGACGCCCTGCTCGGCCTCGCCAGCGCCCAGCAGGCCCAGGGCGACGCCAAGGCCGCCACCCGCAGCCTCGAGCGCCTGGTCGCCAAGTACCCCAGCAGCTCCGCCGCGCAGATCGCCCGGCAGCGCCTCAAGAAGTAAGGCCCCGGCCGCCCCGCAGCATTTCTGCCGGGCGGCGGCGCCATCGCCCCGCCATCCACGCAGCCCCCGCCATGACCCAATCCGGCCGCCCCGTCAGCCTCCGCATCACCGAGATCTTCCATTCGCTGCAGGGGGAAACCTCGCGCAGCGGGCTGCCGACGGTCTTCATCCGCCTCACCGGCTGCCCCCTGCGCTGCAGCTGGTGCGACACCGAATACTCCTTCACCGGCGGCACCCCCCGCTCGCTCGACGACATCCTCGCCGAAGTCGCCGGCTACCACTGCCCCACCGTCTGCGTCACCGGCGGCGAACCCCTCGCCCAGAAGGGCTGCCTGGCGCTGCTCGGCGCCCTGTGCGACGCCGGCTACTCGGTGTCCCTCGAGACCAGCGGCGCCCTCGACATCGCCGGCGTCGACCCGCGCGTCTCGCGCATCGTCGACCTCAAGGCCCCCGGCTCCGGCGAGGAGGCCCGCAACCTGCTCTCCAACATCCCGCTGCTCACCCTGCGCGACGAGCTCAAGCTGGTGCTCGCCAGCGAGGCCGACTACGAATGGGCCAAGGCGCGGATCGCCGAATACCACCTCACCGAACGCTGCCCGGTGCTGCTGGCCCCGGTGCAGGGCCAGCTCAAGCCCGCCGACCTGGCCGCCTGGATCCTCCGCGACCGGCTGCCGGTGCGCATGCAGGTGCAGCTGCACAAAGTCATCTGGGGCAACGAGCCCGGGCGTTAGACTCTCGCCCACCGGCAGCACGACCACGCGCCTGCCGCCGGAAGCTTCACCCACCCGCCGGACGCCGCACCGGGCGCGTCCGGCCGCCGTTTTTCAGGATCACCAGGAAGCACCATGACCAAACCGCGCGCCCTCGTCCTGCTGTCGGGCGGGCTCGACTCGGCCACCTGCCTGGCCATCGCCCGCGACGCCGGCTTTGAAACCTACGCCCTGTCGGTCGAATACGGCCAGCGCCACGCCGCCGAACTGGCCGCCGCCAAGCGCGTGGCCAGCGCCCTCGGCGCCGTCGCCCACCGGGTGGCCCACGTCGACCTCGGCCAGTTCGGCGGCTCGGCCCTCACCGACCCGGCCCTCGCCGTGCCCACCGGCGGCCTCGATGGCGGCATCCCGATCACCTACGTGCCGGCGCGCAACACCATCATGCTGTCGATCGCGATGGCCTGGGCCGAGGTGCTCGGCGCCCGCCACATCTACGTGGGCGTCAATGCCGTCGACTACTCCGGCTACCCCGACTGCCGGCCGGCCTTCATCGAGGCCTTCGAGACCATGGCCAACCTCGCCACCAAGGCCGGCATCGAGGGCCACCGCCTCACCATCCACGCGCCGCTGATCGACCTCTCGAAGGCCCAGATCATCCAGCGCGGCACCGAGCTTGGCGTTGATTACGGCCTCACCGTGTCCTGCTACCAGGCCGACGACGACGGCCGCGCCTGCGGCCTGTGCGACGCCTGCCGCCTGCGCCGGGCCGGCTTCGAAGCCGCCGGCCTGCCCGACCCCACGCCCTACCGCTGACCCCGAGACGCAGCCATGGAGACGCCCCTCGCCCTGCCGACGATCGCCTGGATCGCCTTCGCCATCGGCGCCGTGTTCGGCGCGGCGGCCCAGCGCAGCAACTTCTGCACCATGGGTGCCGTCGCCGACATCCTGCTGATGGGCGACTGGACCCGTCTGCGCATGTGGGCGCTGGCCGCCGCAGTCGCCATCGCCGGCACCACCTGGCTGCAGCTCGCCGGCCTCATCGACGCGCATGAATCCATCTACACCGCCCAACGCCTGCAGTGGCTGTCGCACCTCGTCGGCGGCGGCCTCTTCGGCGTCGGCATGGTCCTCGCGTCGGGTTGTGGCGCCAAGACCCTCGTCCGCCTCGGCGGCGGCAACCTCAAGTCGCTGGTGGTCT
Source organism: Zoogloea sp. (assembly GCA_023150125.1). Lineage (GTDB taxonomy): Bacteria > Pseudomonadota > Gammaproteobacteria > Burkholderiales > Rhodocyclaceae > Zoogloea. Next base: position 8,174 of record JAKLLM010000055.1, on the reverse strand, counting down.
TCGTCTTCCTGGGCCTCGCCGCCTACATGAGCCTGCGCGGGCTCTTCGCCGACGGGCGCCTGTGGCTCAACACCTTCGCCGTGCAGCTCCCCGCCCAGCAAGACCTGCCAGCCCTCGTCGCCGCCCGCTACGGCCTCGCCCCCGGCAGCGCCCTCCTCGCCTGCGCCGTGGTCGGCGCCGGCAGCCTCGGCCTGTTCGCCCTCTCCAGCCGCGACAGCTGGCAGCCCGGCCCGCTCGTCGGCAGCGTCCTGATCGGCGCCACCGTCGTCGCCGGCTGGTACCTCAGCGGCCAGCTCGCCTTTACCGCCGAAGACCCCGAAACCCTCGCCCCGGCCTTCCTCGCCACGAACAGCGGCCGCATGGAATCCCTCAGCTTCGTCGCCCCCTACGCCTACAGCCTCGAGCTGCTGATGCTGTGGACCGACGCCAGCCGCCACGTCAGCATCGGCATCGCCACCACCGCCGGCGTGGTGGCCGGTGCCCTCGCCGCCGCCCTCGCGAGCCGCAGCTTCCGCCTCGAAGGCTTCCGCGACACGCCCGACCTCGTCCGCCACCTCGTGGGCGCCAGCCTGATGGGCTTCGGCGGCGTCACCGCCCTCGGCTGCACCATCGGCCAGGGCCTGAGCGGCCTGTCCACCCTGTCGCTGGGCGCCATGCTCACCGTCGCCGGCATCATCACCGGCGCCACGCTGGCCCTCAAGATCCAGCTACGAGACGCTTGACACCCGCAGAAAATCCGCTAAAATGCGCGCTTCGTTTTGATGGGTCGGTAGCTCAGTTGGTAGAGCAGCGGACTTTTAATCCGTTGGTCGCGAGTTCGAATCTCGCCCGACCTACCATCAAGAATGGGTTGTTAGCTCAGTTGGTAGAGCAGCGGACTCTTAATCCGTAGGTCGAGTGTTCGAGCCACTCACAACCCACCACAGAATTCAAGACGGTAGCGCGTGCGCTGCCGATGCAACACCAGTTTTGCAGTACATGGGTTGTTAGCTCAGTTGGTAGAGCAGCGGACTCTTAATCCGTAGGTCGAGTGTTCGAGCCACTCACAACCCACCAGGCACTTCAAAGGCCACCTTCGGGTGGCCTTTGTCTTTTCTGAGCGGGAGTCGGAGCCATACGCCCACCCCGCGCGCACTCCAGCCGCAGGACGCCGAGGAAGGCCTCACCAGCCATCCACCGCGACAGCACCGCAAAATGCCCATCCGGCCGACCGGAATCCGGCTTGTGCGGCCCATCGCTGAACATCCGGAGCCAGCATCCGGCGGGCACGCCTGAACCAAGAACCTTTCAGTCGCCACACCGACATGGCACCGAACACCCCGACTCCGGGGTTTGCCGGCCGGTACAATGGCGGCCCAACCCAGCCCCTCCGGAGCCCCCATGCAAGTCGTCAAGAACAGCGTCGTCACCCTCAACTACCGCGTCACCAACCCCGCCGGCGAGGTGGTCGATGACGGCCAGGAGCCCCTGGTCTACCTCCACGGCGGCTACGACGACCTCTTTCCCAAGCTCGAGGAAGCCCTCGAAGGCAAGGCCGTCAATGACAGCGTGAGCGTCCGGCTGCACGCCGACGAGGCCTTCGGCGAATACGACGCCGAGCTGGTGCAGACCGAATCCCTCGACAACCTGCCGGACGAAGTCGAGGTCGGCATGGAGCTCGAAGGCGCCCCCGCGGATGAAGCCGACGAGGACGAGGAGATCATCATCTACCGCGTCACCGAGATCGACGGCGACCAAGCCACGCTCGACGGTAACCACCCGCTGGCCGGCCAGGCCCTGATCTTCAACTGCACGGTCGCCGCCATCCGCCCGGCCAGCGCCGACGAGATCGCCAACGGCAGCGCCGACAGCGACGACTGACAGCCCCCGCAAGCAACCCGCAACGCGGCAGCCCCGCCGGGCGCCGCGCCCCTGCGGAGGCCGCCGTGTGGAAAACCGCAGGCCACGAAGCGCAAAGCGCGCTATACTGCAGCGCATCAAAGGCGGGCTGACCGTGCACATCCAGCGCCACCTCGACACGAATTCCTGATCCTGGGGCCGCCGCCGAGCTGCCCCAGCCTCTTTCGGGCCGCGGCCCGTCCTGCCACTCTCGGTCGCGCCATCCCGCGGCAAGCCTGATCCACGGCAGCGTGCCTCGCGGCACCCTGCCAGCGCCTCTTCATTTTCGCCTGCGAGACTGCTCGCCGGCACATCACCGGCCCGCCGATTTTCGCGCCGACATCCCATCGCGACCGCCACCAAGAGCTGGCCGCGAACCCCCCAGGCCCACCATGGCGGTGGCAGGCCGCGGCCGACGCGCTCCCTACACGGGGCGCCGCCGGCCCGCTCACCAGGAGCCCCATAATGGCCAAAGAAGAACTCATCGAAATGCAGGGCACGGTCACCGAAGTCCTGCCCGACGGTCGCTACCGCGTCACCCTCGAGAACGACCACACCCTGATCGCCTACGCCGGCGGCAAGCTCAAGAAGAACCACATCCGCATCATCGCCGGTGACGCGATCACCCTCGAGATGTCCACCTACGACTTCTCCAAGGGCCGCATCACCTTCCGGCACCTCCCGCCCCGCACCGGCGGCGCACCGGCCCGCCCCGCGTTCCAGCGCCGTCGCTGAACGCCTGCGCTGACCCGCCAGAAGCCCTTGCCGGAAACGCCAAGGGCTTTTTTACGGGCAGAGCCAGGCGCCCGCAGCACCCGCGGCCGCCGCCCGGCGCCACCGCGCACTACAATGCGACGCTCCCACGGCCCGACCGAGCACGCCCCATGCGCCTTATCAAGCACCTCCTCCTCTGCGCCCTGCTGAGCCTTCCGCTGGCCGGCCCCGTCCACGCCGCCGACCGCGCGCTGCAGCACTGGCTCGACGGCCCCCAGCGCAGCGAAGCCAACCGCGCCCGGGACGCTGCCCGCAAGCCCGCCGAGACCCTGGCCTTCTTCGGCCTCCAGCCCGGGCTCACGGTGATCGAGATCTGGCCCAGCGTCGGCGCGTGGTGGTTCGAAGTCCTCGCCCCCTACCTGCGCGACAAGGGGCAATACATCGCCGCCCTCCACGCCGGCGCCCACAACCCGCCTGCTGCCCGGGCCGAACACGACGCCATCGAGGGGCGCATCACCCGCCAGCCGGCGCTCTACGGCAAGGTCCGCATCGCCCACAGCCCGGGCCTGCCGGACGGCGTGGAGGCAGCCTCAGCCGACCTGCTGCTGACCTTCATGAACCTGCACAACTGGGTCACCGACGGCAACGCCGACGAGGTGATCCAGGAATTCCACCGGGTCCTCAAGCCCGGCGGCGTGCTCGGTGTGGTGGACCACCGCGCCGACCCCGACCGCCCGGCCGCCGAACAGCTCAAGGCCGGCTACCTGCGCGAGGACGACGTGATCGCCCTCTTCGAGAAGGCCGGCTTCCGGCTCGTCGCCCGCGCCGAGATCGCCGCCAACCCCCGCGACACCAAGGACCACCCGGCGGGCGTGTGGACGCTTCCGCCCAGCCTGCGCCTCAAGGAACTCGACCGGGAGCGCTACCTGAAGATCGGCGAGAGCGACAAGTTCACCCTCAAATTTGTGAAAATCGCCCCCTGATGCGCCATCCGGGCGAAAATCTTCGCCCAGCGCAGCCGCTTCCCCTTGACTTGCGGCGCCGGCTCGCCGAAAATGCGCGCCGGCATGTGCTTGTGGCCGCCTAGAAGCCCTCCTGCAGCAACCGGAGCCCTTCGAAAGCCACCCAGATTTCAAGACTTGGGCCGACGGACGTCGGCCTAATGTTTTTCGATCCGAGCAACAGCTTTACGCCATAGTTGCTTCACCGGATTAGACAACCGTTGTCGCTCATGTAGCTCAGTGGCAGAGCACTCCCTTGGTAAGGGAGAGGTCGGCAGTTCAATCCTGCCCATGAGCACCACTTTCCGACACGCCTGCGCCGGCGCGCAGACGCCACGAAACATGGCCCACCCAAGCGGTGGCGGGCCAAGGCCGGACCCCTCCCGATCAGCCCCGGGACATCGCGGCCACCCTCAAGGAGCCCGAAGATGGCCAAGGAAGAACTCATCGAAATGCACGGCAGCGTGACCGAAGTGCTGCCCGACGGCCGCTACCGCGTCACCCTCGAGAACGGTCACAACCTGATCGCCTACGCAGGCGGCAAGCTCAAGAAGAACCACATCCGCATCATCGCCGGCGACGAGGTCACCCTAGAGATGTCTCCCTACGATCTCACCAAGGGCCGCATCACCTTCCGTCACCTGCCCGCCAAGTCGGGCAACATGCCGCCGCCGCCCGCCCGCCGCTACTAAGCCGGGCGTAGTGCCGGCGACGCTCGCCAGCCTGCGAGCATCCCGATCAGACCTGAGGCCCTTGCCACCGGCAAGGGCCTTTGCTTTTGACGCGCCCCCATGCCCTCCGAAACACGCCAGCTACTGTTTCTGCTGACCCTGGCAGCCTTCGCCAGCTCGGCCTCGTTTCGCGTCTGCGACCCGATGCTGCCCGGGCTGGCCGGGGAATTCGCCGCATCCACCGCCAAGGTGGCCCTGATCATCACCGGCTTCACGGTTGCCTACGGGGCGATGCAGCTGATCTACGGCCCCCTGGGCGAACGCTTCGAGCGCTTTCGCATCATCACCCTGGCCACCGCCCTGTGCTCCGTCGGCAGCCTGGGCGCCGCGCTGGCCCCCAGCCTGGAGATGCTCACCGCCTGCCGCATCCTGACCGGCGTGGCGGCGGCCGGCATCATCCCGATGTCCCTGGCCACGGTCTCCGAGCTCGTGGCGGCCGACCAGCGCCAGGCGACCCTCGCCCGCCTCTTCTCGGGGCAGATCCTGGGCATGGTGTTCGGGCAGGTGCTGGGCGGAGTGTGCGTCGACTTCGGCCTGTGGCGGCTGGCTTTCGGGGTGCTCACCGGGCTGTATCTGCTGATCGCCTTCGCGCTCCGGCAGAAGGCCCACCTGGGGCCTGCGACCCGTGGCGCCACCCCGTCGACCGACAGCATGGCCAGCCTGTACCGGACGGCCCTGGGCATGCTCTTCGCCCGCGAGACCCGTGGCGTGATGGCCTGCTTTTTCGTGGAGGCGGTGCTGGTCTTCGGCGTGCTCGCCTTCCTGCCCCTTTATCTGCATCAGCGCTTCGCGCTGGCGCTCTCCGAGGCGACGCTGCCCCTGATGCTGTACGGCGCGGGCGGCCTGCTGTTCTCCTCGGTGGCGGCACGCCTGGGCCGGCGCATGAACCACCGGGCGTTTCCGGTGGCGGCCGCCGGGCTGGTGGCGCTGGCCAACGTCGTCGCCCTCCTGGCCGGGCACCCGGGCTGGATCTTCGCGGCGGCGCTGCTGTCGGGCTTCGGCTACTACCAGCTGCACAGCGCCCTGCTGTTCCAGATCACCCAGCGCGCGCCGACGATGCGCAGCCTGGCCCTGGCCCTGTCGGTGTCGCTGTTCTTCCTGGGGCAGTCGGTGGGAGTCAGCGCGGCCGGCTGGCTGGTGGGCCAGGGCCGGATCACGCTGGTGTTCGCCATCGCAGCGCTGGGAATGCCGCTGCTCGGCCTCGTGGCAGGCCGTCAGATCAGGCCGGCCTGAGGCGGCCCCCGGAGAGGCTCAGAAACCGGCTTCGGCCAGGAAGCGCCGACGATCGGCGTCCTTGTCGATGTGGCTGGCGAGGGCCCGGCACAGGGTGTCGAGGCTGTTGGCATTGCGCGACTCCCGGCGCACCAGCAGCTTGGCCATCGGCCCGATGTAGCGGGCGAACAGCTTTTCCATCCGGGCCAGGTCGGCATCCGGGATCATGCCCGGCGCCGTGGTGGGGGGGCCGCTGCGGGCGCCGGTGCTCGGCTGGCCGGTGCGCATCTCGGTGGTGCCGGGCAGGGGCCGGGAATCCATCGTCACCACCGCGGCCAGGAAAGCCGTGCGGGGCTCGGATTCGGGGATCAGCGCGCCGAGGCGGCGGTGCAGGTCGAAGAGATTTGCGGCCCGCGGCACCGTGCGGCGCACCAGCAGCCTGGCCATCGGCCCGATGTGCTGGGCCAGCACACGTTCGGCATGCTCGACGGCAGCCGCGTCGATGCCGGGGAGCGGCGCCTCGCCGCGGTCGACGGTGTCGGTGCCGCGCAGCCCGGTGGTGATGCTCTCTCCGCTGTAGAGGTAGAGTTCGTGGTTGCGGGCCTGCGGGTCACGGTGCACGCCCAGGTAGCGGAAGCGCTCGCCGACGCTGCGCCCCAGGTTCTGCATGACCTCGACGTAGGAGCGCCCGGCCAGCACCTGCCCGGGCTCCGAGAAACGCATGATGCGGAAGGCGATGGTGATGCCGTCGCCGAGGATGCGCGAACGCCCGTCCGGCCCCGGGTCGGGGGCCACCCGCACCGGGCCCAGGTTGATGCCCATATGCACGCCCAGGCCTTCGGCTGCGGCGGCATCGCCAAGCTGCACGGCGGTGCGCAGGGCGTCTTCGGGGTCGCCCACGAAGCACACGGCGCAGCCCTCCTTGGTGTTCACCACCAGGCGGGCGGTGGGCGACACCTGGCCCAGCACCTGCCGCAGCAGGCGGGCAAGCAGGGCCCGCCCCTCCGGGCGGGCGGCGGCCTTGTCGCCCGGCGTCGCCACGTCGGCGAACAGCACCGCACCGATGAAGGCACGCGCCTCATAGGCCGACAGGCCGAGGGGCAGCGGCTCCGAGCGGGGCGGCGCGGGCGGCGCGACCTCGCCCACCGGGCCGCCCAGGCAGGCGCGCCGGAAATCCGCAACCCGGCGCGGGCGGTCGTCCTCGTCGGGCTTGAGGGCCCAGTCGATGGCCTGCAGCAGGGCGATGTCGAAGACGTCCTTGTTGCCGATCTCGGCGGCCGCCGGCATGGTGTCCTCGCGCAGGCGGGCGAAGGCTTCCATCGGCCGGTTGCCGGTGACCATCCAGTACATCACGCCGGCCAGCGCGTAGAGGTCGGTCCACGGGCCCTGCTTGCCGTGGCGGTGGTACTGCTCGGCCGGGGCGAAGCCGGGGGTGAGGACGGCGGTGAGGGCCTGGTCGGAGCCGTCGGCCTCGACCCGTCTCGCCGAACCGAAATCGAGCAGCACCGGAGAGCCGTCGGCGCGGATGTAGATGTTCTCGGGCTTGATGTCGCGGTGCAGGAAGCCCGTGCCATGAACCACCTCGAGGCCGTCGAGCAGCGGCCGCACGATGCGCAGCAGCATCGCCTTGTCGAGGGGCAGACGGCCCACCAGCCAGCGCTGCAGCGGCTGGCCGGTTTCGTAGTCCATCACCATGTAGGCGGTTTCGTTGGCGCGGAAATAGCGCAGCACCCGCACGATGCCGGGGTTGTGAAAGCTCGCCAGGGCGCGGCTTTCGAGCAGGAAGCGCTGCAGGCCGCGCTCGAAGCGGCGGCTCACGTCCGGCGAGCGGGGGACCAGCGAGAACCCCGCCCCCCGGGTGACCAGGCTGCGGGGCGCGTATTCCTTGATCGCCACCCGGCAGTCGAGGTGGGTGTCGTGGGCCAGGTAGGTGATACCGAAGCCGCCACCGCCGAGCACCCGCTCGATACGGTATTCGTTCAGGGCATAGCCGACGCGCAGCGCAAAGGCGTCGTGCCCGGCCGCCGGGTTAAGGGTTTCACTCATGCGGCGCCCCGGCTCACGAATCGATCATCTGCATGGCCTTCTCCAGGCTGCGACGCATCCGGTTGAAGGCGTTGGCGAGCACCGCCACCTCGTCCTTGCCCTCCTCGGGGAACTCGGGTTGATCGAAATCGCCGGTGCTGATCTTGTCGGCCGCCGCCGACATGCGCGACACCGGCCCGATGATGAGCGAGGAGAGCATCAGGTTGAGCACCACGAAGACCGCACCGAACACCGCCGCCAGCGACACCATGAAGGTGCGGAAGGCCTGGTTGGCGTTCTCGAGGGGCACCGACATCGGCACCGAGACGACCTGCGCCCCGACCACCTCGTTGAGCTTCCAGCCGAAGCCGTTGGCGTTGCCATACACCTTGATCATGCTCGGCGGCGCCACCCCCGGCGTGCTGTGGCAGGGCAGGCAGGCGGCGGTCTCGATGCGGATCGGGTGGGCGACGTACAGCGAGCGGCCGGTCGGCGTGTCACGCTGGCCGGTGATCTCCTTGCTGTCGGGGCGGTTGCGGAAATTGTGGACCAGGTCGGCCTCCCAGTCCGACGCCCGGTCGCGGGGGTTGGTCGGGTTGAGGGTGGCTTCCTT
>JAKLLM010000054.1 GCA_023150125.1 Zoogloea sp. | reverse complement strand
GCGGCGGCGCGGCGGGCCACGTCGGCGGCGGTCTCGCCGGGCGCGGCCTGGCGTGCGTCGGGGCTGGGCACGCAGCTGCCGGCGCGCACCAGGGGCGCGTAGGCGTCGCGGAAGATCGCCACGTCGGTGACGGCCAGGGCGCCCACGGTTTCGCCGTGGTAGCTGCCGGCCAGGCTGACGAAGCGGTTCTTGCCCGGCTGGCCGTGGTTGCGCCAGTAGTGGGCGCTCATCTTGAGGGCGATCTCGGTGGCCGAGGCGCCGTCGGAGGCGTAGAAGGCGTGGCCCAGGGCGTGGCCGGTGAGGGCCGCGAGGCGCTCGGAGAGCTCGACCACCGGCTCATGGGTGAAGCCGGCCAGCATCACGTGCTCAAGGGTGTCGAGCTGGGCCTTGAGGGCGTTGCCGATGCGCGGGTTGGCGTGGCCAAAGAGGTTGACCCACCACGAGCTGATGCCGTCGAGGTAGCGCCGGCCGTCCATGTCGATGAGCCAGGCGCCTTCGCCCCGGGCGATGGGGATGAGGGGCAGTTGCTCGTGGTGCTTCATCTGGGTGCACGGGTGCCACACGGCGGCGAGGGAGCGGGCGAGGAGGCTGGCGTTGGCGGACATGGCTTTGTTCAGGCGACTTTGAAGCGAAAAGTGGAGCGGCCAGGGGCTGGCGGCTCCACTTGCGGGCCGGCGCGACGCGGGGGCGCGGCCGGCCACGGCGGCTCGAGGCTTAGTAGGAGTGGTTGCTGGCCCCCGCGGCGCCGACTGCGGTGTAGATGTTCTGGGCGCGGATCATGCCGAGCATGTTGCCGCTGGCGCCGGTGGCGGCGGCCCAGGTGGTGCCGGCGAGTTCGCGGTACCACACGGCGCCGTTGTCGCCCATCGCGATGAGGCGGCTGCCCACCGCGGCGGTGCGGAAGGCTACGCCCGGCTGGGTGGCGGTGGCCCAGCTGCTGCCGTCGGTGCTGGTGAGGAGGGTGCCGTCGGCGCCCACGGCCAGGTAGTAGTGGGTGGTGGTGCCGTTGGTGGTGTAGCTGCCGGAGGCGGCGGCAGTGAGGTCGCCGCTGTGGGTGGACACCGTCCAGGTGCCGACGCTGGTGCTGGTGAGCACCTTGCCGTTGCTGCCCACCGCCACCCACACGCCGTTGGTGTAGGTGACACCCTTCAGGTTGATGGCGCTGATGTCTTCGCTGATCGAGGCCGGGGTGGTCCAGGTGGTGCCGTTGGTGGAGTAGCGCAGGGTGCCGTTGTTGCCCACCGCCACCAGGGTGCCGCCGCTGCTGGCGATGGCGTTGAGGGTTTCGGTGGTGCCGGTGGCGGCGCTGCCGAGGGTGGTCCAGGTGTTGATGTCCGAGCTGTACACCACGCTGCCGTTGCTGCCCACGGCGTAGTACTGGCCGAGGCTGGTGTCGTAGACGACGGCCTTCAGGTCGATGCTGGCGGCGGGTTTGGTGCCGGTGGGGTTGGTCCAGGTGAGGGGGCTGATGGAGCGGTAGATGCGGGCCTCGTCGGTGTCGGCGGTGTTGTAGATCGTGCCGCCGTCGCCGACTGCGACGTAGGAGTAGCGCGCGGTGCTGCCGATGCTGCGGCCGTAGGCGACGCCGTTCATGGTGGTGCTGCCGAAGGGCGTGGCGGCGTTCCAGGTGGCGCCGGCCGGGCGAGGGGTGACGGGCCCGCCAACGGGGGTGGCGCCCGGGCCGCCTTCGCCGCCGTCCTTGCGGCCGTTGATGATCAGGGCGTACTGGGTGCCGTTGGTCAGCGCGGTGCTGGTGCGCACGAGGTCGAGCAGGTAGGGGCTGTCGAGGCCGTTGCCGCTGGCGCCGACCTTGGCGATGGCGTTCTTGTCGCCCACCGAGACGCTGGCGCCGTCCTTGAACCACAGCCAGTACTCGACCCCCGGCAGCTCGTCCCAGGCGACGAAGATCTGCCCGTCGCCGGCTGCCGCCGTGACGTTCAGCGGTGCGGGGGCGGAACTGCCGCCGCCGCCACCGCAGGCGGCGAGGAGGGCGGCACTGAGGGTGGCTGCAACGAGCAGGCGGCGCTTGGGAAGGAACATGGGTTTCGCCATCAATGAATACGGAGGGCCCTGATTCTACAACAGCCAGGCCCCTCTCCCGTGCCCCGGCGTGAGGCGCTGCCGGGGCGGGCGGGTGCGGTGCCGCAGGTCAGCCGCTGCTGCTGCCGGTGAGCTCCTTGAGCAGGATTTCCTGGGCCGCACGGCGCGTGCTGCGCGGGTTCTTGCGGCGATAGTGGTTGTCGCTGTCGAGTTCCCAGGCCTGGCAGTTGTCGCCGAGGTAGGGGCGCAGGCCTTCCTTCATTACACGCCGTTTCACTTTCGGGTCGAGGATGGGGAAGGCGACTTCGATGCGTTTGAAGAAGTTGCGCTCCATCCAGTCGGCGCTGGACAGGTAGAGCTTGTCGGCGCCGTCGGCCTGGAAGTAGAAGATGCGGTGGTGCTCGAGGAAGCGGCCGACGATCGAGCGCACCCGGATCTTGTCGGACAGGCCCGGCACGCCGGGCTTGAGGGCACACACGCTGCGGGCGATCACGTCGATCTCGACGCCGGCCTGGGAGGCTTCGTAGAGGGCCTCGATGGTCTCGGGTTCGAGCAGCGCGTTGACCTTGACGATGATGCGGCCCTTGCGGCCGGCGCGGGCGATCTCGGCCTCCTCGCGGATCGCGGCGACCACGTTGGGCTGCAGCGAGAAGGGCGCCTGCCACAGGTGCATGAGCTGGCCGGCCTGGCCCAGCCCGGTGAGCTGCTTGAAGACCTCGGCCACGTCGGCGCCGATCTCCTCGTTGGCGGTGAGGAGGCCGAAGTCGGTGTAGAAGCGCGTCGTGCGCGGGTGGTAGTTGCCGGTGCCGAGGTGCACGTAGCGCCGCAGCCGGCCGCCTTCGCGGCGCACCACGAGCAGCATCTTGGCGTGGGTCTTGTAGCCCACCACGCCGTACACCACGTGGGCGCCGACTTCTTCGAGCTGGGCCGCCCAGCCGATGTTGGCCTCTTCGTCGAAGCGGGCCATCAGCTCGAGCACCACGGTGACTTCCTTGCCCTTCTGGGCGGCGCGGACGAGGTGCTCCATCAGCACCGAGTCGGTGCCGGTGCGATAGACGGTCATCTTGACGGCGACCACGTCGGGGTCGTCGGCGGCGGCCTTGAGCAGGCCGATCACCGGCTCGAAGCTCTGGAAGGGGTGGTGCAGCAGGATGTCCTGCTTGCGCACTGCGGCAAAGATGTTGTCGCCCTTGGCGAGCTCCTTCGGGCGGGCCGGGCGGAAGCCGCGGTACTTGAGGTCGGGCCGCTCGACCCAGTCGGGCACCTGGTTGAGGCGCACCAGGTTGACGATGCCCGGCACGCGGTAGACGTCGGCCCGCTCGAGGGCGAACTGCTGCATGAGGAACTCGGCCATCGTCTCGGAGCAGTTGTCGGCGAGCTCGAGGCGCACCGCGTCGCCGAAGTGGCGCTGCTGCAGTTCGCCCTTGAGGGTGGCGCGGAGGTCCTTGACCTCTTCCTCGTCGACGAACATGTCGGAGTTGCGGGTGACCCGGAACTGGTAGCAGCCAAGGACGTGCATGCCGCCGAAGAGCTCGCCCACGTGGGCGTGGAGCAGCGACGACAGGAAGACGAAGGCGTCGTCGACGCCGGTGAGCTCCTTGGGCACCCGGATGACCCGGGGCAGCGCGCGCGGCGCCTGCACGATGGCGGCGCCGGAGTTGCGCCCGAAGGCGTCGCGGCCTTCGAGCTCGACGGCGAAGTTGAGGCTCTTGTTGAGCACCCGCGGGAAGGGGTGCGCCGGGTCGAGCCCGATCGGGGTGAGGACCGGCATCACCTCGCGCATGAAGTAGTCGCGGGCCCACAGGTGCTGGGCGTCGGTCCAGGCGCTGCGGCGCAGGAAGACGATGCCTTCGGTGGCCAGCGCGGGCAGGATGGTGTCGTTGAGCAGGGCGTACTGCTCGGCGATGATGGCGTGCACCTCGCGGCTGATGAGGGCGTGCAGCGCCGACGGGGTGAGGCCGTCGGTGGTCATCGTCAGGCTGCCCAGGCGCATCTGCTCCTTGACGCCGGCGACGCGGACCTCGAAGAACTCGTCTAGGTTGCTCGACACGATGCACAGGAAGCGCAGCCGCTCGAGCAGCGGCATGGCCGGATCGGCGGCCTGGGCGAGCACGCGGCGCTGGAATTGCAGCAGGGAAAGTTCGCGGTTGATGAAGTGATCACGGCTGAACTGGGGTTCGGGTGTCGGCAGGGGCATGGGCTCTCCTCGGAATCTGCTGATTTGAGTGCAAGTATGTGACGGTTTTGTTGCACCTGCATGACGATTGCGCCTGAGGTGGCCGGCGGCGGCAGTGTTGCGGTGACGCGGTGCTAAAATCCACGGCTCCTGCGCTTCTGCGCGCGCCTCGTAGCTGATTCATGAATCGTGAACTGATTGCCGCCATCGACCTGGGTTCCAACAGTTTCCGCCTGCAGATCGGGCGGATCGTGAACGACCAGATTTACCCGCTCGACGGGATCAAGGAGGCGGTGCGTCTGGCTGCCGGCCTGTCGCCCGAGCGCATGCTGGATGCAGCGGCCCAGTTTCGCGGCATCAGCGCGCTGCGCTGCTTCAACGAACGCATTCGCGACTATCCGCCCGATGCCGTGCGGGCTGTGGCTACCAACACCCTGCGGGTGGCCAAGAACGCGCCGCACTTCCTGGTGCAGGCGGAGGCGGCGCTGGGTTTCCCGATCGAGGTCATCGCCGGCCGCGAGGAGGCCCGTCTGATCTATGTGGGCGTCGCCCACACCCTGCCCAACCCCCACAAGCAGCAGCTGGTGGTGGACATCGGCGGCGGCTCCACCGAGTTCGTGATCGGCAAGAGCTTCAAGCCGATCGCGCTGGAGTCGCTCTACATGGGCTGCGTGAGCTACTCGCTGAAGCACTTTCCCAACGGCCGCATCGACAAACGCGGCCTGCGCGAGGCCGAGCTGGCAGCCCAGAAGGAGATCCAGACCATCACCCACGCCTACCGCGAGATCGGCTGGGAGGAGGCGGTCGGCTCGAGCGGCTCGGCCAAGGCGCTGGTGGACATCCTCGAACTCAACGGGCTCTCCGACGGCGGCATCACCCGCAGCGGCCTGGAGCGCCTGCGCAACCTGATGCTCAAGGCGGGCTCGGTGGATAACCTCCAGCTCGAAGGCCTGCGCCCCGACCGGCTGCCGGTGCTGCCGGGCGGCTTTGCGATCATGTGGGCGGTGTTCCAGGAGCTCGGCCTCGAGCGCATGACCTTCTCGGAAGGGGCGCTGCGCCTGGGCGTGCTCTACGACCTGCTCGGCCGCTACCATCACCACGACCTGCGCGACGCCACGGTGTCGGCCTTCGTCGAGCGTTACGGGGTTGACCTGGCCCACGCGCGGGAGGTGGCTGCCACGGCGCGGGCCTTCCTGCTGCAGATCGACCCCGCTGCGGCCGACGAGGAGAACATCGACCGGCGCTTCCTCGAATGGGCGGCGCTGCTCCACGAGGCGGGCGTGTCGGTGGCGCATTCCAGCTATCACAAGCACAGCGCCTACATCCTCGGCAACGCCGACATGCCGGGCTTCTCGCGGATGGACCAGGGGCGCCTGGCGCGCATCGTGCTGGCCCACCGCGGCAAGCTGGCGCGGGTCGTCGGGCTCGACCCCGAGAGCGCCGAGTGGCGGCTGATCCTGAGCCTGCGGCTGGCGGTGGTGGTGCATCGGGCGCGGGACGGCCGGGGCGTGCCGCCGCTGCGCCTGAAGCGCGAAGGGCGCGGCTACGTGGCCATCGCCGACAGCGAGTGGCTGCGCAACCTGCCCCTCACGGCCTCGGCGCTGGAAGAGGAGGAGCGCCAGTGGCAGGCCATCGGCCAGCCTCTCAAGCTGCGTGTCGAGCGGGCGCCGGCGCGCAGCGCGGCGGGCGTCCAGGGCGCTTGAGTGGTCTCCGGTGGCCGTCCGCTTCCCACGCTGCAGGTCGAGGCCGCAGGCGGTGCTGTGCGGGTGTGCCTGGCGGGGGACTGGACCTTGCGTTTCCTCGGGCCCCGGCTCGACGCGCTGCAGGGGCATTTGCGGGGCGTGGGCGGTGGGGCCGGCTGGGACTTGAGCGGGGTGTCGCGCCTCGACAGCTTCGGCGCGATGCTGCTGTGGCGTCACTGGGGGCGGCGTCGGCCCGAGGGGCTGGTGCTGCCGGCGGAGCTCGAGGGCGTCTTCGGGCGGCTGGCCGAGCTGGGCGAGGCGCGCCTCGAGGCGCGGGCGCCGTATCGGTGGCTCGACGGCACGGCCCAGGTCGGGCGCGGGGTGTTCGGCTTCGGGCGCCACGTGGTGCAGTTCGTGGCGCTGGTAGGCCAGCTCTGCCTCGATCTCGTCTATCTGCTGCGCTACCGGGGCCACTGGCCGCTGCTCGAGATCTCGGCCAATTTCTACAAGGTCGGCGTGCAGGCGATGCCCGTCATCGCCCTGGTGGGCTTCCTGATCGGGGTCGTGCTGTCGTATCTGTCGGCGCTGCAGCTGCAGCTCTTCGGGGCCGACGTGTTCATCGTGAACATCCTCGGCTTCGGCATCATCCGCGAACTCGGGCCGGTGCTGGTGGCGGTGCTGGTGGCGGGGCGCTCGGGCTCGGCGATGACGGCCCAGATCGGCGTGATGCGGGTCACCGAGGAGATCGACGCCCTCACCACGATGGGCATCTCGCGCTACGTGCGCCTGGTGCTGCCGAAGGTCGTGGCGCTGACGCTGGCGATGCCGCTGGTCACCCTGTGGGGGTCGTCGATGGCGCTGTTCGGCGGCATGGTGTCGGCCAACCTGCAGCTCGGCCTGAGCTTCGATTTCTTCTTGAACGCGCTGCCCAGGGCGGTGCCAGCGGTGAATCTGCTGATCGGCCTGTCGAAGGGGGTGGTCTTCGGGCTGCTGATCGCGCTGGTGGCCTGCCATTTCGGCTTGCGGGTTCGCCCGAACACCGAGAGCCTGTCGGCCAACACGACGGCCTCGGTGGTGAGCTCGATCACCGTGGTGATCCTGGTGGATGCGGTGTTCGCGATCGCGACCCGCAGCATCGGGTTGCCCCGCTGAGGGCGCGATGCCGGCTCATCCCGTCGAACTGCGCGGCGTGTCGACCCGTTTCGGGCAGACCTGGGTGCATCGACGCATCGATCTGGCCGTGCCGGCCGGCGAGGTGGTGGCCCTGGTCGGCGGCTCCGGCACCGGCAAGACCACGCTGCTGCGCCAGATGGTGGGCCTTTTGCAGCCGGCCGAGGGCGAGGTGCGGCTGTTCGGCGAGCCCCTCGCCAGCGGCAGCCGCGCCGACCAGCTCGCCCGGCGGCGGCGCTTCGGCATGCTGTTCCAGCAGGGGGCGCTGTTTTCGGCGCTCAACGTGTTCGCCAACGTGGCGTTTCCGCTGCGCGAGTTCGGCATCCGCGACGAGGGCATGCTGCGCGACCTGGTGCTGCTCAAGCTGGCGATGGTCGAGCTCGGCCCCGAGGTGGCCCTTCGCATGCCGGCTGAGCTGTCGGGCGGGATGGTCAAGCGGGTGGCGCTGGCACGGGCGCTGGCCCTCGAGCCCGAACTGCTGCTCCTCGACGAGCCCACCGCGGGCCTCGACCCGGACCGCAGCGCCGGCTTCGTGCGCCTCATCCGCGCGCTGCACAAGGCCCTGGGGCTGACTGTCATCCTGGTCACCCACGACCTCGACACCCTGGCGGCGCTGGCCACCCGCGTGGCCGTGCTGTCCGAAGGGCGTATACTCGCCTTCGGCCCTCTCGAAGAGATCATGCGCGTGCAAGACCCATTCATCGAACGTTTCTTCCACGGCGAACGCAGCCAGGCCGCATTGGCCCGCGGGCGGGAGCAGGGCTGATGGAGAGCCGTTCCCACGCGATCGCCGCCGGCCTGTTTGCGATCGTCCTGAGCGCCGGGGTGGTGCTGGCCCTGTGGTGGTTTTCCGACAAGCGCGAGGCGACCCGCGAGCTGGTGCTGGTGACGTCCAGCAGCGTGAATGGCCTCAACCCCCAGGCCACCGTGCGTTACCGGGGCATCGTGGCCGGCAAGGTTGCCGGCATCGGGCTCGACCCGGGCAATCCCCGTGACGTGCTGGTCACCGTGCGCATCCGCGCTGACCTGCCGGTCACCCAGGGCACTCGCGCCCGGCTGGCGACCCAGGGTGTCACCGGGCTGGCCTTCATTGCCCTCGACGACAGCGGTGAAGACGCCGCGCCCCTCGCCGGCGACCCGCCGCGCATCCGGCTGGCGCCGGGGCTGATCGACGAGGTGAGCGCCGCCTCGTTGCAGACGCTTACCCGCGTTCGCGAGCTGGCAGAGCGCCTCGCCGGCCTGGCGAACCCCGACAACCTGGCTCGCATCGAGCGCACCCTGGCCCACCTCGAACGCTCCAGCCAGGGCCTGGAGCGCACGCTCCAGGAGGCGCCGCAAACCCTGGCGGCGGTGCGCCAGGTGTTCTCCAAGGACAACCTCGCGCGCATCAGCCGTTCCCTGGACAACCTCGAGCGCCTGAGCGGCGAGGCAGTGCCGCTGGCCCGTGAGGGCCGCACGCTGCTGACCCGCCTGCAGACGGTGAGCGAGCGCATCGACAGCCTCGCCGGGGCGACCGGCGAAGGCGTCGCCACCAGCACGCTGCCGCGGCTCAACGGGCTCCTGCAGGAGCTCACCATCACCTCGCGCCAGCTCTCCGACCTGCTCGACGAGATCGACAATTCGCCCCAGCTGCTGTTGCTGGGCCGGGGCAAGCCGGTGCCGGGCCCGGGCGAGGCGGGCTTCCGCCAGCCTGGCCACTGACAGCCAGCATTGACCGCCATCCTTCGACGGAGTCCTGTTTTCATGGCCCAGCCGCGTCTCTCCCGCTTCCTGATGGCTTCGGCCGGCACGCTGACCGTGGCCCTGCTGGCGGCCTGCACGGGCTTGCCCAAGGTGGCGCCCAGTTATGCCGTGCATGACTTCGGCGGACCGGACCCCGTCGCCGCCCGCAGCCTTGGCTTTCCGCTGCGCAATATCGAGGTCGTGGCAGCGCCCTGGCTGGCGTCGACCGCGATGCAGTATCGTCTGGCCTACGCCCAGGCGACCCGCCGGCAGGGCTATGTGGAAAGCCGCTGGGCGGCCCAGCCGGCCCAGTTGGTCGAGCTCGCGCTCAAGCGGGCGATCCGTACCGGCGAGGCCGGGGCTGCGGGCGCCTGCCGGCTGCGGGTCGAACTGGACGAGTTCGTGCAGGTTTTCGACCGCGAGACCGCGAGCCGCGGGGTCGTCGAGGCCCGCGCGGTGCTGCTTGCGCCGCGTACCGACCAGATCGTCGCCAGCCGCAGCTTCTCGCTGGTCCAGCCGGCCCCGTCGGCCGATGCGCTGGGCGGCGTGAGTGCGCTGCGGGGCGGCGTGCAAGGGCTCGGCAGCGAGCTTTTCGGCTGGCTCGATGCGCTCGACAGGGAAGGCGCCGCGCGCAGCGGCGGCAGCCTGCGCAGCCGCTGCGGGGCCTGAACATCAAACCATCAAAAGATTCTAACGAGGAGACAAACCTATGAATGCCGTACCCGATTCCAGCAACGAACCCATGATCCTCCGCGCCGACCTCGATGGCGTGGCCACCCTCACGCTCAACCGTCCGGGGCAGTTCAACGCCTTGTCCCAGGCCATGCTCGAAGCCCTGCTGGCCGAGCTGCAGGCCATCGCCGCCGACAAGTCGGTGCGCGTGGTGGTGCTGGCCGGCGCCGGCAAGGCCTTCTGCGCCGGGCACGACCTCAAGGAGATGCGCGGCAATCACACCAAGGCCTTCATGCAGGCCCTGTTCCGCCTGTGCGGCAAGGTGATGATGCAGATCGTCGGCATGCCCCAGCCGGTGGTTGCGCGCATCCACGGCATCGCCACTGCGGCCGGTTGCCAGCTGGTTTCGATGTGCGACCTGGCGGTGGCCTCGGACGTGGCGCGCTTTGCGGTGTCGGGCATCAACGTGGGCCTCTTCTGTGCCACGCCGAGCGTCGGCCTGTCCCGCAACATGGGGCGCAAGGAGGCCTTCGAGATGCTGGTCACCGGCGACTTCATCGATGCCGCCGAGGCCAAGCGCCGGGGGCTGGTCAACCGCGTCGTGCCGCTCGAGGCCCTCGACGAGGAGCTGGGCAAGCTCACCGCTTCGATCTGCGCCAAGTCGCCGGTGGCCATCGCGATGGGCAAGCAGATGTTCTACAGCCAGCTCGAGATGGGCCTCGATGCCGCTTACCAGCATGCCTCCGAGGTGATGGCCTGCAACATGATGTGCGAGGACGCCGCCGAGGGCATCGACGCCTTCATGGCCAAGCGCAAGCCGGTGTGGACCGGCAAGTGACCTGGTCGCTCCGGCGCCCGTGCTGATCGACACCCACTGCCACCTCGACGCCGCCGAATTCGACGCCGATCGCGCGGCGGTGCTGCAGGCGGCGCGGGCTGGCGGGGTGGCGGGCTTTCTGGTGCCGGCGGTGGGGGCCTCGAATTTCGAGGCCGTGGCTGCCTTGTCGGCGGCCCACCCGGACGTGGTCCACGCCTTCGGCATTCATCCGATGTACATGGCGCAGGCGCAGGAGGGCGACCTCGACCTGCTGCGCGAGCGCCTGGCCGGTGGCTCCGCAGTGGCGGTGGGCGAGATCGGCCTAGACGGTTTCGTGCAGGATGGCAGCATGCCCCTGCAGCTGCACTACTTCGAGGCCCAGCTGCGGCTGGCGAAGGCGTTTGGGCTGCCGGTGGTCCTGCATGTGCGCCGGGCCCAGGACGAGATCCTCAAGCTCTTGCGCCGCATCCGTCCGCCGGGCGGCATCGCCCACGCCTTCAATGGCAGCCTGCAGCAGGCGGAGGCCTTCATCAAGCTGGGCTTCCGGCTCGGCTTTGGTGGCGCGATGACCTACGCCGGGTCGCGGCGCATCCGTCAGCTGGCGGCCGGGCTGCCGCTGTCGGCGATCGTGCTGGAGACCGACGCGCCGGACATCCCGCCGGCCTGGGGGGCCGGGCAGCGCAACGATCCCGCCAACCTGCCGCGCTTCGCCGACGAGCTGGCAGCCCTGCGGGGCATGCCGGTGGATGAGATGGTCGAGGCGACCGGCGCCAACGCGCTGGCGGCCATCCCGGGGCTGCGGAAGCTCGCCGGGCTCAGGCCAGCGTCGCCGCCGGAATCGCGATGAGCTTGAGGATGTCCGATTTCATGCGCGCGATGTCGCCGTCGAACTTTTCGCAGTTCATCATCGACACGCCGAAAACATAGGCATACAGCAGCATGCTGCGGGTGGAGGCTTCATGGAGGGGCAAGCCGATCGCGAGGAAGAGCTCCCGGGCGCAACGCAGGCGCCAGGCGTCGACCTCCTCGACGGTGGCGGCGGCCTGGGCGTCGCGGCGGGCCCATTCGCGCATGGCGAGCTCGATCAGGATGCCCTTCTTGTTGCGGCTCGCGCTGTAAACGTCTATCACGTGGAAGATCTGGGCTTCTTCCTTGCCCGGCTCGGGCCGCGTCTGCTTGATGATGTCGCGGATGCGGCCGTCCTTCCAGGTGTCGAGCACGCCTGCGAGGAGATCCTGGCGGTCCTTGAAGTGCCAGTAGAAACTGCCCTTCGTGACATGCAGGCGCTTGGCGAGGACTTCGACCCGGATGCCCGTCACGCCCTCGTCGGCGAGGGTGTCGAGGGCTGCCTGAATCCAGGCCGCGCGGTCGAGCTGGGGGCGGGGAGTCTTTTCCATACGCGGTAGTATTGACGCTTCGGGTACCATACGCTACCGTACGGAAAGTGACAAGGCAAGGCTGCCTGTGAGAAGCTGTAAGCTGTCATCCGGCTTTCGTGGCGGGTCGAGCCTGCCTGAGGAGGCGCAAGCCTGCAATGTCTGTCTGCTGTGGCAGGCGGCAAGGCTTCGCTCACGGCGGCAAACCCGGAAGATGTTGGAAAAACTCTAAATGGAAGGAGTGCAGCATTGAAGATTCTGGTTCCCGTTAAACGTGTGGTCGACTACAACGTCAAGGTCCGCGTCAAGAGCGACGGTTCGGGCGTGGATACGGCCAACGTCAAGATGTCCATGAATCCCTTCGACGAAATCGCCGTCGAAGAGGCCGTCCGTCTCAAGGAGGCCGGCGTGGCGACCGAGGTGGTGGCCGTGTCCTGCGGCGTGGGTGCCTGCCAGGAGACCCTGCGTACCGCGATGGCCATCGGTGCCGACCGCGGCATCCTCGTCGAGACCGACGTCGACCTGCAGCCGCTGGCCGTCGCCAAGCTGCTGAAGGCCCTCTGCGACAAGGAACAGCCCCAGGTGGTGATCTGCGGCAAGCAGGCCATCGACGACGATGCGAACCAGACCGGCCAGATGCTGTCTGCCCTGATGGGCTGGCCGCAGGCCACTTTCGCCTCGAAGGTTGCCGTGAGCGCCGGCAAGGCGACCGTCACCCGCGAGATCGACGGCGGCCTCGAGACCCTCGAGATCGCGCTGCCGGCGGTGGTGAGCACCGACCTGCGCCTCAACGAGCCGCGCTACGCGACGCTGCCGAACATCATGAAGGCCAAGAAGAAGCCCCTCGAGACGGTCAAGCCGGCCGATCTGGGGGTGGATGTCACGCCGCGCCTGACGACCCTTAAGGTTGCCGAGCCTGCCAAGCGCAGTGCGGGCGTGATGGTGGCTGACGTGGCTCAGCTGGTCGAAAAACTCAAGAACGAAGCGAAGGTGCTGTAATGACGATCCTGGTTGTTGCCGAGCACGACAATGCATCCCTGAAGGGTGCGACCCTCAACACCATTTCCGCCGCCGCCAAGCTCGGGGGCGACGTGGTTGTCCTCGTGGCCGGTTCGGGTGCGGCGGGCGCGGTCGAGGCCGCGGCCAAGGTGGCGGGTGTCTCCAAGGTCCTCTCCGCCGATGCGGCGGCCTTCGCCGACCTCGGTGCAGAAAACCTGGCGGCCCAGGTGCTCGCCGTGGTCAAGGCGGCCGGCGGTGCGATCAGCCACGTGCTGGCCCCGGCCACCACCTTCGGCAAGAACGTGCTGCCCCGTGTCGCCGCGCTGCTGGATGTGGCGCAGATCTCCGAGATCGTCGCCATCGAGTCCGCCGACACCTTCGTCCGCCCGATCTACGCCGGCAACGCGCTGGCCACGGTCAAGTCGGCTGACCCGGTCAAGGTCATCACGGTCCGCACCACCGCCTTCGAGGCGGCGGGCGAAGGCGGTGCCGCAGCCGTCGAGCAGGTGGCCGCAACGAATGACCTGGGCCTCTCGAAGCTGGTCGGCCGTGAGCTGACCAAGTCGGCACGCCCCGAGCTGGGTGCCGCCAAGATCATCGTTTCCGGTGGTCGTGGCATGGGCAGCGGTGAGAACTACAAGCAGGTTCTCGAGCCCCTCGCCGACAAGATCGGTGCCGCCCTCGGTGCAAGCCGTGCCGCAGTCGATGCCGGCTACGTGCCCAACGATTACCAGGTCGGCCAGACCGGCAAGATCGTTGCGCCGCAGCTGTACATCGCGGTGGGCATCTCCGGCGCGATCCAGCACCTGGCGGGCATGAAGGATTCCAAGGTGATCGTCGCGATCAACAAGGACCCCGAAGCCCCGATCTTCCAGGTGGCCGACTACGGCCTGGTGGCCGACCTCTTCGAGACCGTGCCGCAGCTTGTCGCGGCGCTCTGATCCCGCTGCACCGACTCCACATT
>JAKLLM010000053.1 GCA_023150125.1 Zoogloea sp. | reverse complement strand
CGCTTCCTCGAGTTGCAGTCTGCCCTCAAGGCCCACCAGGCCCTGTGGCGGCCGTCGCCCTTTTATATGCGCCGGCCGGCCTGGTGCGAAGCCTGGCCGGCCCTCGCCGCCGCGGCATTGGCGCTGGACGACGAGGCGCTGGAGCACTTCGTCGCCAGCCCGGACGCCTGCCGGGCCTGGCTGGCGCCCTTGCTGCCAGTGGCCACCCGGCTGGGCGAGCTGTGCGATCTGGCGCCCTTGCCCCAGCGGGCGCTGCCGCCCTCGGGCCGGCATTTCGACTGGCACATCCCCGGGCGCAAGCGCGAGCAGATCGAAGCCTTCGCGGCCCACGGTGCGGCCCCGCGGGCGCCGCTGCTGGAGTGGTGCGCCGGCAAGGGGCACCTGGGGCGGCGGCTGGCGCTGAGCGACGGCCTGCCGGTGAGCTCGCTGGAGATCGACCCGGCCCTGTGCGCGGACGCCGAGCACCTCGCCACCCGGGCCGGCGTGGCTCAGACGGTGCTGTGCGCCGACGCCCTGGCGCCGGATTCCCGCGGCCACGTGCGTGGGCGCGCGGTGCTGGCGCTGCATGCCTGCGGCGAGCTGCACCGCTCGCTGGTGCGCTCGGCGGCGGGGGACGGGGCGAGCGCCTACCGGATCGCCCCCTGTTGTTATTACCGCGGTGCCCAGGACGGCTACCGCCCGCTGAGCCGCGATGCCGACCTGCACCTGGATGGCGGCGCCCTGCGCCTGGCGGTGACCGAGACCGTCACCGCGCCGCTGCGCATCCAGCACAAGCTGGCCCGCGACCAGGCCTGGAAGCTGGGTTTCGTCGCGCTGCGCAACGCGCTGCAGGGCGAGGCGATCCGCCCCTTCAAGCCGGTGCCCGGGGCCTGGCAGGGCGGCAGCTTCGCCGACTACTGCCGGCTGCTGGCCGGCCGCGAAGGCCTGGCGTTGCCCGACACAGTGGACTGGGCCCACTGGGAGGCCGCCGGCGAGCGGCGCCGCGGCGAGGTGCGGCGCCTGGAGCTGGTGCGCCACGCTTTCCGCCGGGTGCTCGAGGTGTGGCTGGTGATGGACCTGGCGCTGGGCCTCGAGGAGGCCGGCTTCGAGGTGGCGGTGGGCACCTTCTGCGATCGCGCCCTGACGCCCCGCAACCTGATGGTGCTGGCCGAGCGGCCGGCCGGCTAGGTGTGAGCGAAGGGGAATTTAACAATTCTCCCGCCGACCCCCTCAAGCCCATGCGGGTTAACCGGTATACTTGCGCGACTTAATTTCAAACTTGACCCGTAAAGGAATTTTCGATGCAAGAAGACGACGACAACCAGAACCTGGTACTGGGCATCCTGTTCGGCATCATCGCGCTGGTGGTTGGCCTGGTGATCGGCCTGAGTGTCTACGTGACCGGCCAGAACCGCGCCCCCGCCCCGGTGGCTGCCGTGGTGGCCGAAGAGCCCGAGATCGCCGAAGTGGGCGAGCCGCTGGTCAAGTTCTACTTCGAATCCGGCAAGGCCGAGCTGCCCGCCGGTGCGCCGGAAGAGCTCGCCAAGGTCGTCGCCAAGCTGAACGAAGACCCGTCCAAGCTGGTGCTGCTGTCCGGCTACCACGACGAAACCGGCGGTGCCGCGGTGAACGCCGAAGTGGCCAAGGACCGCGCCGTGGCGGTCAAGGACGCGCTGGTTGCTGCCGGCCTGGCCGCCGACAAGGTGAAGATGCGCAAGCCGGCCGTGACCCTCGGTGGTACCGACGCCGCCGAAGCCCGCCGCGTGGAGGTCCGCGTCCAGTAAGGATGCAGGGCTCCCGCAGTGTTCCGAAAAGCCGGGCTTGCCCGGCTTTTTGCTTTCCGGCGACCGGGGCGGCTGCAGTTTGCGGCGGTGTTGTGTGGCTTTGTGTGACGCCCGTCGCGGCGCCGCCCCGATCCGGGTTTCGGGCGGAACGCCGTCACGGCGCGCTGGCGGCAACTACGCCATCATGCGCACCTGCCCTCTAGCCCACCGGACCCCGATGACCGTTTCCCGCCTGCCCCGTCTTGTTGCCGCGCTGCTGCTGACCGTCTCTGCCCTGGGGGCGCAGGCTGCTGGCGCGGAGCCGGAGCCGCCCGCCTGGAGCGACGAGGCGCCGGCCATCGCGCGCTTGCTGGAGAGTGGCTACCGCGCGGAGCTCGGCCGCCAGCCCGGCGTGGCGGCGGCCCAGTATTGCGCGGCGGCGCGGGACGGCAGCGTGGAGGGCCAGTACCGCCTTGGCCGCCTCTATCTGATGGGGCAGGGCGTGGCGCGGGACAACCAGGTGGCGATCACCCTGCTGTCGATCGCCGCGCAGCGCGGCCACGAGAAGGCAGCGAGCCTGGTGGGCGCGCTGGGGGCGGGCGAGCGCCTGCCCGATTGCCTGCTCACCGGCGCGGCGCCGGTGCTGGCCGCGGCCGATGCGAACGAGGCGGTTCCCTACGAGGTGGTCGAGCGTTTCGTGAAGGCCCTGCCGGCCGACAAGCGCCGCCATGCCCAGCTGGTGCAGAAGCTGGCGCCGCGCTTCAGGGTGGACCCGCGCCTGGCGCTGGCGATCGTGCGCACCGAATCCAACTTCGACGCCGCGGCGCGTTCGCCCAAGAACGCCCTTGGGCTGATGCAGCTGATCCCCGACACCGCCGAGCGCTTCGGCGTGCGCGACGCCCTCGACCCCGAGCAGAACGTGCGCGGTGGCCTGGCCTACCTGCGCTGGCTGCTCAGCCAGTTCAAGGGCGACGTGGCGCTGGCGGCGGCGGCCTACAACGCCGGCGAGGGCAATGTGCTGCGCTACAAGGGCGTGCCGCCCTTCGCCGAGACCCAGGAATACGTGCGCCGCATCCTGGCCTTCTACCGCGCGCCGCGCCACGCGGACGTGCTGAAGGGCTGAGCGCCTCGCCGGCCGCGGCGGGCCGGTGTGGGGGCGAGGGCCTCAGGCCTGCAGCTCGGCGTGCAGGGCGACGAATTCCTGGGTGAGCTTGTGCTTCGGGTCAAGGTGGATCATCGGCTTGGCCTGCTCGTGGCTCTCGCGGATGCGGATCGAGCTGGACAGATAGGTCTTGAAGAGCGGCAGGCCTTCGGCGATGAGCTCCTGGACCAGCTTCTGGGGCAGGCTGGCGCGGGGCTGGAACTGGTTCACCACGATGCCCTCGACCTGCAGGTCGCGGTTGTGGTCGGCCCTGATCTCCTGGACGTTGTCGAGCAGGGCGTAGAGCGCCCGGCGCGAGAAGTCGTCGCAGTCGAAGGGGATCAGGCAGCGCTGGGTGGCGATCAGCGCCGAGCGGGTGTAGAAGTTGAGCGCCGGCGGGGTGTCGATGAAGACCGCGTCGAAGTCGTCGGCAATCTCGTCGAGGGCTTCGCGCAGCTTGAAGATCTTGTAGCGGGATTCGAGCTTGCCCTGCAGGTCGCCCAGGTCGGGGTGCGAGGGCATGATCGACAGCCCGGGGTAGGGCGTGGCGTGGATGAAGTCGGCGGTCTTCTTGGGGTTGAACTTGAAGTTCAGGCTCTGCTCGAAGAGGCCGGCCACGGTGTCCTCGGCGCCGTCGGCGGCGTCGCCCAGCAGGTAGTGGGTCGAGTTGCCCTGCGGGTCGAGGTCGACCACCAGGGTGCGCAGGCCGTTCTGGGCGCTGATCGCGGCCAGGTTGCAGGTGATGGTGGATTTGCCCACGCCGCCCTTCTGGTTGAACACCACGCGTCGCATCTTCTCTCCCCTTTATGCGGAATATTTTCGAATGCGCGCGATTGTGCCACGCAATCGGGGTCTGTCCGTATTTACCGAAGGTGCGCAATCACGCCTCCTCGGGTAAACTCTTATTGATTGAGAAGAGGTAGTGCCCGCTGCCGCGCCGGCAGCGCGTTCCCCCCGTGTGCGTCCCTCCGTCAGCCCCGCGCTGCGAGCCGCGGTGGGGTAACTGCCCGTTTCTGGGCAAAACCAGGATTCAAGACTCCCGGCCATCATCGTCCGAACTTCGGGTGAGGGCCATTTTTCCGCTGTCGACGCTGCGTTTGTGCCGCAACGCCGTCAGAACGATAACTAGCGAGAAGAAGAGAGATACATGGACAAGGATTTCATCGCCGCCGCCCTCGATTACCACCGCAGCCCGACCCGCGGCAAGATCTCGGTGGTGCCCACCAAGGGCCTGACCAACCAGCGTGACCTGGCGCTGGCCTACTCGCCGGGCGTGGCGGCGGCCTGTGATGCGATCGTCGCCGACCCGGCCGACGCGCAGGAATACACCTCCCGCGGCAACCTGGTGGCGGTGGTCACCAACGGCACCGCGGTGCTCGGCCTCGGCAACATCGGCCCGCTGGCCGCCAAGCCGGTGATGGAAGGCAAGGGCTGCCTGTTCAAGAAGTTCGCCAACATCGACGTGTTCGACATCGAGCTGGCCGAGAACGACCCCGACAAGCTCATCGACATGATCGCCGCCCTCGAGCCCACGCTCGGCGGCATCAACCTCGAGGACATCAAGGCGCCCGAGTGCTTCTACATCGAGAAGAAGCTGCGCGAGCGCATGAACATCCCGGTCTTCCACGACGACCAGCACGGCACCGCGATCATCTCGGCGGCGGCGATGCTCAACGGCCTGAAGGTGGTGGGCAAGAAGATCGAGGACGTGAAGGTGGTGTGCTCCGGCGCCGGCGCCGCCGCGATCGCCTGCCTCGAGCTGTGGTGCAGCCTCGGCATCCGCCGCGAGAACGTCTACGTGTGCGACTCGAAGGGTGTGATCTACGTGGGCCGCGAAGAAAACATGGAGCCCACCAAGGCCCGCTACGCCCAGAAGACCGAGTTCCGCACCCTGGCCGATGCCATGGTCGGCGCCGACATCTTCCTCGGCCTGTCCACCGCCGGCGTGCTCAAGCAGGACATGGTCAAGAGCATGGCCGACAAGCCGCTGATCTTCGCGCTGGCCAACCCGACGCCCGAGATCATGCCCGAGCTGGCCAAGGAAGTGCGCCCCGACGCGATCATCGCCACCGGCCGTTCGGACTACCCGAACCAGGTCAACAACGTGCTGTGCTTCCCCTTCATCTTCCGGGGCGCCCTCGACGTGGCGGCCACCAAGATCACCGAGGAGATGAAGCTCGCCTGCGTGAAGGCGATCGCCGAGCTGGCCGAGGCCGAATCGTCCGACGTGGTGGCCCAGGCCTACGTCGGTGCCGACCTCAACTTCGGCCCCAACTACCTGATCCCGAAGCCCTTCGACCCGCGCCTGATCGTCAAGATCGCGCCGGCCGTGGCCCAGGCAGCCATCGACTCGGGCGTCGCCACGCGCAAGATCGACATGGAGGCCTACATCCAGAGCCTCAACGAGTTCGTGTACCAGTCCGGCATCGTGATGAAGCCGGTGTTCTCCAACGCCAAGAGCGTTCCGCTGGAGCACAAGCGCGTCGTCTACTCGGAAGGCGAGAGCGAGCGCGTGCTGCGTGCCGTGCGGGCGGTGGTCGACGAGAACCTGGCGCGCCCGATCCTCATCGGCCGCCCGGCGGTGATCGACATGCGCATCGAGAAGCTCGGCCTCAACCTCAAGTCCGGCCGCGATTTCGACGTGGTCAACATCGAGTCCGACGCCCGCTACCGCGAGCTGTGGCAGGAGTACTACCGCCTGATGGGCCGCGACGGCGTCACGCCCGACTCCGCCCGCGAAGCCATGCGCAGCGACTCGACCCTGATCGGCTGCATGCTGCTGCGCCGCGGCGACGCCGACGCGCTGATCTGCGGCACCACCGGCTCCTACGACCAGCACTTCCGCCACGTCGAGAACCTCATCGGCCAGAAGCGCGGTGCCAGCCTGTTCGCCTCCATGAACATCCTGCTGCTGCCCAAGCGCGTGCTGGCGATCGCCGACACCTATGTCAACGAGATGCCTAACGCGGAGGAAACCGCCGAGATCGCCCTGATGGCGGCCGAGGAGATGCGCCGCTTCGGCATCGAGCCGAAGGTTGCCCTGCTGTCGCACTCCAACTTCGGCAGCGCGCGCAGCTCCTCGTCCCAGAAGATGCGCGCGGCCCGCGACATCCTGCGCCTGAAGGCCCCTGACCTGCAGTGCGACGGCGAGATGCACGGCGACTCGGCCCTGTCGCCGGAGATCCGTGAGCGCCTGCACCCGGACTCGACCCTCCACGGCGAGGCCAACCTGCTGGTGATGCCCAACCTGGATGCCGCCAACATCGCCTTCAACCTGCTCAAGGTTGCCAACGGCGACGGCGTCGCGGTGGGCCCGATCCTGCTGGGCAGCGCCCGTGCGGTGCACATCCTCACCCCGTCCGCCTCGGTGCGCCGGCTGGTCAACATGACCGCGCTGGCGGTGGTCGATGCCCGCGAGCAGCGCGAGGTGTCGCCGGTCTAAGGCCTTTTGTCACGCCGCTCCGCAGCGCGGGGCGGCGTGCATGCGCCCGCCTCGCTTCGTCCGGTACAATCTGCGCCGTACAGATCTGCCTGAGGTGACGCATGCCCCGTCTCATCCGTTTCGACCGCACCGGCGGCCCCGACGTCCTGCAGTGGGTCGAGGACGGCCTGGCCGAGCCGGCAGCCGGCGAGGTGCAGGTCCGCCACCAGGCCGTCGGCGTCAATTTCATCGACACCTACCACCGCTCCGGGCTCTACCCGGTGCCGCTGCCCTCCGGCCTCGGCCAGGAGGCGGCCGGCATTGTCGATGCGGTCGGGGAGGGCGTCACCGAATTCGCTCCGGGCGACCGCGTCGCCTATGCCGGCGGGCCGCTGGGCGCCTACTCCGAAGCCCGCAACATCGCTGCCCATGAGCTCGTGAAGCTGCCCGACGCACTGTCCTTCGAGCAGGGCGCGGCGGTCATGATGCAGGGCCTTACCGCCCAGTACCTGCTGCGGCGCACCTATCGCGTGCAGCCGGGCGACACCATCCTCATCCATGCCGCGGCCGGCGGCGTCGGCCTGATCGTCTGCCAGTGGGCGAAGGCCCTCGGCGCCACCGTGATCGGCACCGTGAGCTCCGACGAAAAAGCCGAGCTCGCCCGCCAGCATGGCTGCGACCACCCCATCGTGACCAGCCGCGAGAAAGTCTCGGCGCGGGTGCGCGAGATCACCGGCGGCGAAGGCGTGCCGGTGGTCTACGACTCCGTCGGCCGGGACACCTTCATGGATTCCCTGGCCTGCCTGCGGCCCCTCGGCATGATGGTGAGCTTCGGCAACGCCTCCGGGCCGGCGCCCGCCTTCGAGCCGGCGCTGCTGGCGAAGATGGGCTCCCTCTTTTTCACCCGGCCGACCCTCTTCCACTACACGGCGCGCCGGGCCGACCTGCTGGCGATGGCCGCCGAGCTCTTCGACGTGGTGGCCTCGGGGCAGGTGCGCATCTCGGTCAACCAGCGTTATCCCCTCGCGGATGCCGCCCTGGCCCACGCGGCCCTCGAGGCGCGGCGTACCACCGGCTCCACCGTACTGATCCCGTGAACATGAAAAGCCTGATTTCCCGCGGCGGCCTGCTGGCCACCCTGCTTGTCCTGTCCCTCGGTCTGTCGCCCCGCCCGGGCCTCGCCCAGTCGCCGCCGGCGCCTGTCCTGACGCCGATCCAGGTGGCCTTCCTGCAGGCCGAGACCCGCCGCATCGAGGAGGCCTTCGTGCAGAAGGTGATGCTCATCACCGGGGCGAGCCGCGAGCAGGTGCTCCGGGCGATCCCTGCCAAGGGTCGCCTGACCGACCGCCTGCCGCGCATCTACAATTCGCTTGAGCGCGACCTGAAGGCGCCGCTCACCGACGAGCAGCAGGGCCGCATCTACGCCGCCGAGGGTGAGCGCAAGCAGGCGCTCAAGGAGCTGCCGGCCCAGGCGGCCGCCAGGTAAGCGCCGGGCTGCTGTCGCTCAGAAGAACTCGATGTCGCTGGAGGGCTGCTCGCGCACCGCGATCCGGCCCTCGGCGAGCAGCGTCTCGTAGTTGGCGAGCTGGTTGCGGCCGCTCTCCTTGGCGACATACAGCGCGTCGTCGGCACGCCCGACGATCTCCGGGATGGTGTCGTCGGGCTTGATCATGGTGTAGCCGATGCTGGCGGTGACCTGGCCGATCTGCGGAAAGGCGTAGCCCTCGACGGCCTGGCGGAAGCGCTCCAGGGCGCGGTGAACCTCGGCCCCCGTCGCGGCCCGCAGCACCACCACGAACTCCTCGCCGCCGAAGCGGAACAGCTTGTCCTGCTGGCGGAAGCTCTGGCGCATGATGCGGGCCAGCAGCAGCAGCACCTCGTCGCCGTAAAGGTGGCCGAACTGGTCGTTGACGCGCTTGAAATGGTCCACGTCCACCACCGCCAGCCAGTGCTGGTGGCCGTCGTCGGGCCGGCGGCGGTGCTGGTCGGACTCGTCGCCGGCGGGGCGGGAGATGTTGCCCAGGATCTTGCCGATGTTCTCGTCGAAGGTCTTGCGGTTGCGCAGGCCGGTGAGGGTGTCGCGCTCGCTGTAGTCGAGCAGGTTGAGGTAGTTGCGGTAGAGCCCCAGGAAACCCTCGGCGGTGCCCAGGTCTTCGTCGACGAGGGGGCTGGCGCAGATCACCTCGAGCACCCCCAGCACGCCCCGTTCGACGCGGATCGGGAAGCAGTGCACGAAAACCCCGGCCGCCTCGTCGTGGCGACGGACGATCTGGGCTTCTTCGACGCAGGCCCGCATCTCCGGCCGGTCGCTCACCGGAATCAGGTCGTTGCCCGGCTCGAACTCGGAGTTGAAGCGCAGCCCGTCCTGGCCGACGTGGGTGACCCGCTCGAGGAAATGGCCGGTTTCTTCGGCCTGCACCTTGTAGAGATTGACCTCCTTCGCCTTCACCAGCTCGAAGAGCGCCGATGCCACCCCGAGTTCGAGCAGGCTGCGGTCCCGGTGCTGGGTGATCGATTCGACGTGCTTGAGGACGTGGATCATGGTGCTCTGGGTTTTGCAGATTAACCGCGCATTATATTGCCTGAAATCCGGTAGCTTGCGTTTCTCCGCAGCGGCGCCGGCAATCCGTCACGCGGCAGGGGCGCCTCGCGCAGCCGGGCCGGGGCCGGCGGCGGCGATCGGTAGGCGGTGGGTATAATCCGGGCTGATCTGTCTTCGCGCCGGCCTCTCCCTTGAATTACGACACTTTCATCAACGTCCTGTTTTCCCGGGTCGAGGGGGCCGTGGTCACCCGCGCCCTGGTGGTCGCCAATGCGTTGATCTTCGCGCTGCTGGCTCTCTTGTGCATGAACCCGATGCAGATCCCCTCCGATCTGCTGATCCGGGTGGGGGGCAACTTTGCGCCCCTGGTCCAGAAGGACGAGCCGTGGCGCCTGTTCACGGCGATGTTCCTGCACGGCGGGCTGCTCCACGTGGGCCTCAACATGTTCGCCCTGCATCAGGCCGGGCAGGTGGTCGAGCGCCTTTACGGGCGGATGGGCTTCGCCGCGCTGTATGTGGTGGCGGGCCTGCTGGGCAACCTGGCCAGCCTCTGGTGGAAGCCCGGCCCGGTGAGCGTGGGCGCTTCGGGGGCGATCTTCGGCGTCTATGGGGCGCTGCTTTCCTACCTGATGCTGCAGCGCGGCTCGGTGCCCAACGAGGTCTTCCGCGAGATGCGCTCGGGGACGCTGGGCTTCATCGGCTACTCGCTGTTCGCCGGTTTCTCGATTCCCGGCATCGACAACGCCGCCCACCTGGGCGGCCTGCTCGGCGGGCTGGTGATGGGGGCTGCGCTGGCGCAGCCGGTGGTCGCGCCGAAGCCGGTCAACTGGCGCTCGCCCCGGGCGCTGGGCGGGCTCGCCCTCAGCCTGGCGCTCGGCGCCGGGCTGTGGTCGTCGGCGCCCCAGACCGTCCGCCGCTTCGAAGTCGACAACGCCTACAGCCAGGCCCTGCAGCGCTTCTCGCTGGACGAGCAGGAGCTGCTGCGCGAGCAGGCGGCGCTCGTCGAGGCGCTGCAGCGCAAGCGGCTGAGCGACGCGGCGGCCCTCGACAAGCTCGAGCACGATCTCATCCCGCGCTGGGAGCGGGCCATCACCCAGCTCGGCTGGCGCCAGGTGCCGGCGGGGCAGGAGGCGCAGCGGGACGAGCTCGTGCATTACGCCCAAACCCGCCGGGACGCCCTCCAGGCCATGGTCCAGGGTTTCGAGGCGCGGCAGCCGCTGTGGTTCGAGCGCTCCCGCAGCCTGCAACTGCAGGCCGACAACATCCTCCTGCAGATGCGCCTGCGCCGTTCGGTGGAGGCCGCCGGCCGCTAGCCGCCGGGCGAGAAATTGCGGCCCGGGGGTGATGGGGCCGCAGGCGGAAGGTAAAATCCGCGGATGCCTGAATCCCACGCCCCCCGTTTCGTCCATCTGCGCGTCCACACCGAATACTCGATCTCCGACGGGATCGTGCAGGTCGACGCCGCCATCGCCCGCGCCGCCGCCGACGGCATGCCGGCCCTCGGCATCTCCGATCTGGCCAACCTGTTCGGGATGGTCAAGTTCTACAAGGGTGCCCGCGGCAAGGGCATCAAGCCGATCATCGGCGCCGACTGCTGGATCAC
Organism: Zoogloea sp.; assembly: GCA_023150125.1. Taxonomy (GTDB): domain Bacteria; phylum Pseudomonadota; class Gammaproteobacteria; order Burkholderiales; family Rhodocyclaceae; genus Zoogloea. The sequence continues at coordinate 10,321 of JAKLLM010000053.1, read as the reverse complement.
CGCCGAGCCCGACCGCGACAAGCCCTACCGGGTGCTGCTGATCTGCAAGAACCGCCAGGGCTACGGCCAGCTGTGCGAGCTGCTGACCCGCGCCTACATGGAGAACAAGTACCGCGGCCGCGCCGAGATCCGCCGCGAGTGGCTGACCGCCGAGTCCGCCTCCGACCTGCTGTGCCTGTCGGGCGCCCGCGACGGCGATGTGGGCCACGCGCTCGCCGCCGGCAACACCCGCCTCGCCGAACAGCTCGCGGCCGACTGGTCGCGGCGCTTCCCCGGCGGCTTCTACATCGAGCTTCAGCGCGCCGGCCACCCGGGCACCGAGACCTACATCCGCGAAGCCCTGGCGATCGCCACCAAGCTCGAGCTGCCGGTGGTGGCGACCCATCCGATCCAGTTTGCCCGCCCCGAAGACTTCAAGGCCCACGAGGCCCGGGTGTGCATCGCCGAAGGCTACGTGCTGTCCGACAAGCGCCGGCCCAAGGACTTCACCGAGCAGCAGTATTTCAAGACCCAGGACGAGATGGCGGCGCTCTTCGCCGACCTCCCCGAGGCCCTCGAGAACAGCGTCGAGATCGCCCGCCGCTGCTCCCTCACGGTGCAGCTCGGCAAGAACTTCCTGCCGCTCTTCCCGACCCCCGATGGCATGAGCCTCGACGACTTCCTGATCCAGGAAGCCAAGGCCGGCCTCGAGGAGCGCCTCGTCCAGCTCTACCCGCAACCCGAGGAGCGCGAGCAGCAGCGCCAGCGCTACGAGGACCGGCTCAAGTTCGAGACCGACACCATCATCCAGATGGGCTTCCCGGGCTACTTCCTGATCGTTGCCGACTTCATCCAGTGGGGCAAGGCCAACGGCGTGCCGGTGGGCCCCGGGCGGGGCTCGGGCGCCGGCTCGCTGGTGGCCTACTCGCTCAAGATCACCGACATCGACCCGCTCGCCTATGCGCTGCTGTTCGAGCGCTTCCTCAACCCCGAGCGGGTGTCGATGCCTGACTTCGACATCGACTTCTGCCAGGACAACCGCTACCGGGTGATCGAATACGTGCGCGAGCGCTACGGCAAGGACGCCGTCAGCCAGATCGCCACCTTCGGCACGATGGCCTCGAAGGCCGTGGTGCGCGACGTCGGCCGCGTGCTCGACCTGCCCTACGGCCTGTGCGACCGGCTCTCCAAGCTGATCCCGGTGGTGCAGAACAAGCCCCTGTCGCTCTCCGACGCCCGCGACCAGGAGCCGCAGATCAACGAGCTGATGAACGACTCCAGCGACGGCGAGTCGATCCAGGAGCTGTGGAGCCTCGCCGAGCCCCTCGAGGGCCTCACCCGCGGCGTCGGCATGCACGCCGGCGGCGTGCTGATCGCCCCCGGCAAGCTCACCGATTTCTGCCCGCTCTACATCGCCGACGGCGAGGACGCCACCCCGGTGTCCCAGTTCGACAAGGACGACGTGGAGGCGGTGGGCCTCGTCAAGTTCGACTTCCTGGGCCTCCGGAACCTCACCATCATCGAGCTCGCCCTCGAATACGTGCAGCGCCTCACCGGCAGCCGCCCCGACCTGATGAGCCTGGGCTTCGAAGACCAGGCCGCCTACCAGATCCTCCGCGAAGCCAACACCACCGCGATCTTCCAGGTGGAATCGGACGGCATGAAGAAGCTCCTCAAGAAGCTCGCCCCCGACCGCTTCGAGGACATCATCGCCGTGCTGGCCCTCTACCGCCCCGGCCCGCTCGGCTCGGGCATGGTGGACGACTTCATCCTGCGTAAAAAAGGCCAGCAGGCCATCGACTACTTCCACCCCGACCTCACCGCCTGCCTGTCGCCCACCTACGGGGTGATCGTGTATCAAGAGCAGGTGATGCAGATCTCCCAGATCATCGGGGGCTATACCCTGGGCGGCGCCGACATGCTGCGCCGGGCGATGGGCAAGAAGAAGCCCGAGGAGATGGCCAAGCACCGCGAGACCATCGCCGCCGGTGCCAAGGCCAAGGGCTACGACCCGGCCCTGGCCGAGCAGCTCTTCGACCTGATGACCAAGTTTGCCGAGTACGGCTTCAACAAGTCGCACACGGCGGCCTACGCGGTGGTCACCTACCACACCGCCTGGCTCAAGGCCTACCACTGCGCGGCCTTCATGGCGGCCACCATGTCGGCCGACCTGGACAACACCGACACCATCAAGATCTTCTACGAAGACACGGTGGCCAACGGCATCAAGGTGTTGCCGCCCGATGTAAACGCCTCCGACTACCGCTTCGTGCCCACCGACGCCAAAACCATCCGCTACGGCCTCGGCGCCGTGAAGGGCGTCGGCGAGCCGGCGGTGCGGGCGATCCTGGCTGCGCGCGACAAGGGGGGGCCGTTCAAGGACCTCTTCGACTTCGCCTGCCGGGTCGACAAGCGCTTTGCCAACCGCCGGGTCATCGAGGCCCTGGTGCGCGCCGGCGCCTTCGACACCATCGCCCCGGACCAGCCGGCCGAGCGCCACAAGCTGCTCGCCACCGTCGGCCTGGCCATCGAGGCGGCCGACCAGATCGCCGCCAACGCCCTGCAGGGCGGCCTCTTCGACATCCCCGGCGAAGCCGCGCCGCCGATGGCCGACTACGTCAAGGTGCGCCCCTGGGGCGAGCGCGACAAGCTCAAGGAAGAGAAGATCGCGATCGGCTTCTTCCTCTCCGGCCACCCCTTCAACGCCTTCAAGGACGAGGTGCGGCGCTTCGTGCGGCGCCAGCTGACGCATGTGGAGCCGAGCAAGGATCTCGTCACCCTGGCCGGCGTGGTGATGGAGGTGCGCGCCAAGATGACCGCCCGCGGCAAGATCGCCTTCGTGCTCCTCGACGACGGCACCACGCCGCGGGAGGTGTCGGTGTTCTCCGAGGTCTTCGACAACAACCGCCAGCGCATCGTCGTGGACGAGGTGCTGATCGTCGAAGCCAAGGTGAGCAACGACGACTTCTCCGGCGGCCTGCGTATCGTCGCCGACAAGCTGATGACCCTCGGCGAAGCCCGCGGCCGCTTCGCCCGCGCACTGCAGCTGCGCCTCAACGGCGAGGTGGGCGAGGCCGGCGGCCCGGTGGCGGCCGTCGACCGCCTGCAGGCTGCCCTCGAACCCTTCCGCGAGGGCGAATGCCAGCTCCGCGTGCGCTACCGCAACGCCCAGGCCGAAGGCGACCTGCCCCTCGGCCCCAACTGGCGCGTGCGCCCCGACGACAGCCTGCTCGACAGCCTGCGCGAATGGCTGCCGCCGGGCGCGGTGGAGGTGATCTACCCGTAGGGGGGGATGGGCAGTGGGCAGTGGGCAGGGTTGGAAGAATCAAATGCGCCTTGAGCACAAAATTCCTGACACTCCAGGGATACCTGACCCATCCTCACTCTGACCCTCAGCGCCTCTCCGCCGCCTGGCACCGGGCGACGCCCATCGAGCCCGCTCCGCCCACTCCCCATTTTCCACTACCCACTCCCCACCCACCCATGTCCAGCCACTTCCTCGACGCCGCCCTTCTCGACGAACTCAGCGCCCGCGCACGCTCGGTGCCGCGCCTGCGGGCCCATCACAACCTCCACGACAGCCCGGAGGCCCAGGCGCACCGGATGCTGGTGGCGATGGAGCCGGGCTCTTATGTGCGCCCCCATCGCCACCTCGACCCGAACAAGGCCGAGACCATCGTCGTGCTGCGGGGGCGGCTCGGGGTCATCGTCTTCGACGAGGCGGGGGGGATGCAGGACGCGCGCGAGATGACGCCGGGCGGGGCGGTGATCGGCTACAACATCCCGCCCGGGGTCTTTCATGCCATCGTGTGCCTGGCGCCCGGGACGATCTTCATCGAGGCCAAGGCCGGCCCCTACGCGGTGCCGCTGGCGGCCGAGTGGGGCACCTGGGCGCCGGCCGAGGGCGAGCCCGGCACGGCCGAGGCGCTGGCCGCGATGCGTTCGGCCTTCAGCGATTGAGGGGCAGGCCGCGCGTCAGCAGGGCCGGGATGGCCTCGGCCGGCACGGGGCGGCTGAACAGGTAGCCCTGGGCGGCGGTGCAGCCCTCGCGGCGCAGGAAGTCCATCTGCTCGACGGTCTCGGTGCCCTCGGCGATGACCTCGAGACGCAGGCTGTGGCCGAGCTGGATGATGGCGCGGATGATCACCGCGTCGTCCGGGTCGTCGGCCAGGTCGCGCACGAAGCTCTGGTCGATCTTGAGCCGGTCGACCGGGAAGCGCTTGAGGTAGGCGAGGCTCGAATAGCCGGTGCCGAAGTCGTCGATCGACAGGCGCACGCCGAGGGCCTTCAGCTTGCCGAGGGTGACGATCACCTCGGGGCCGGACTCCATCAGCAGGGACTCGGTGAGCTCGAGTTCCAGCCAGCGGCCGTCGAGGCCGCTCTCGGCAAGGGCCGCGGCGACCCCCGCGACGATGTCGCTGCGGCGGAACTGCAGCGCCGACAGGTTGACTCCCACCGGCACCGGGGCGAGGCCGGCGTCCTGCCAGCGGCGGGCCTGGCGGCAGGCCTCCCGCAGCACCCAGTCGCCGATCGGGATGATCAGCCCGCACTCTTCGGCCAGCGGGATGAAGCGCGACGGCGGCACCTGGCCGAGGGTTTCGCTGGCCCACCGCAGCAGCGCCTCGACGCCGATGATGCGGCCGCTGGCCAGGTCGACCTGGGCCTGGTAGGCGAGCTGCAGCTCGCCACGGTCGAGGGCCTGGCGCAGGCCGTTCTCGAGCTGGAGGCGCTCGAGGGTGTTCACGTTCATGCGCTCGTCGAAGAAGCGGTAGGTATTACGGCCGCTTTCCTTGGCGTGGTACATGGCCGTGTCGGCGTTCTTCATCAGGCTCTCGGGGCTCGCGCCGTCCTCGGGGAAGAGGGCGATGCCGATCGAGAACGAGGTGCGCAGCTGCTGGCCGTCCACATCGAAGGCCGGGTCGAGCTGGTCGAGGATCTTCGCGGCGACCCGCCCGGCTTCGTCGGGCGAATCGATGCCGGTGAGCACGATGATGAACTCGTCCCCGCCCTGCCGGCTCACCGTGTCGGTCTCGCGGACGCACTGGCGCAGCCGCTCCGCCACGCGCTGCAGCAGCTTGTCGCCGGTGACGTGGCCGAGGGAGTCGTTGATCGTCTTGAAGCGGTCGAGGTCGAGGAACATCAGCGCGATGCGCTTGCCCTGCCGGGTGGCCTGGGCCAGTGCCTGGTCAAGGCGGTCCTGCAGCAGGGCCCGGTTGGGCAGCCCGGTGAGGGCATCGTGCTGGGCCAGGTAGGCGATGCGGGCCTCCGAGGCCTTGCGTTCGGTGATGTCCGAAAAAACCGCCACGTAGTGGGTGATGCGGCTGTTGCTGTCGCGCACGGTGCTGATCGACAGGGAGGCCGGGTAGAGGCTGCCGTCCTTGCGGCGGTCCTGGATCTCGCCCTTCCAGGCGCCGAGGATGCGCAGGTCGTGCCACATGGCTTCGTAGAACTCGCGGCCGTGGATGCCCGAGCCCAGCAGCCGGGGCGTCCGGCCGATGACGTCCTCGGCCGCGTAGCCGGTGACCTCGGTGAAGGCCTGGTTGACCGACAGGATGCGCTCTTCGGCGTCGGTGACGACGATGGCCTCGACGCTGTTGCGGAACACCGTGAGGGCCAGCCGCCGCTGCTCCTCGTGCTCGCGGTTCAGGGTGATGTCGGCGAGGGTGCTGACGACCCCGCGGAGCTCGCCGCTCTCGTCGTCGAAGAAGGGCTTGGCGTTGATCCACAGCCAGCGCCGGCTGCCGTCGGGGCGCTCGACGCCGAGGGTGCCGGTGTTGGGCTTGCCGCTGAGCAGCGCCCGCATCGACGGGAAGTTGCGGGCGGGGTAGAGGTCACCGTTCTCGTCGAAGTAGCGCAGGCGGCCGTCGTCGGCCTGCCAGCTGGACATCTCCTCGGGCTTCAGGCCGAGCAGCTCGGCCGCGGCGGCGTTATAGCTCTGCACCTGGCCGGTGGCGTCGCGCAGGATCACGCCTTCGCCCATCGCCGACAGCAGGGTGCGCATGTGCTGCTCGCGGTCGCGCAGTTCGGCCTCGGTGTTGCGGCGGTCGGTGATGTCGAGGCAGGAGCCGATGTAGCCGGCGAACTCGCCGCTGCGGGTGTACACCGGGCGGCCGGCGTCGATGATCCAGCGGTATTCGCCGTCGTGGCGGCGCAGCCGGTATTCCATCTCGAAGGGCGTGCGGACCGCGAAATGCTCGAGGTAGGTGCGCACGCAGCGGTCGAAGTCTTCGCCGTGTACGCCCCGCGTCCAGCCGTCGCCGACCTCTTCGGCCAGGCTGCGGCCGGTGAAGTCGAGCCAGGTCTGGTTGAAGTAGTTGCACTTGGTGTCGGTGCCGGCGCGCCAGATGAGCGTCGGGAAGTGCTCGAACAGGGTTACGGGGAAGTCCCGCAGGTCGTCATCGGGGGAGAGGGGGGTAACGTCCATGTTCGGGGAAGGGGCTCGGTGCCTGTGGGCGGGTGATGGCAAGGGATAACGGCCATTATCCGCCCGTCTTGCGTGCCGTTTGTGTCGGCTGTGCGCTAGAGCGTCGCCTCGCGGCGGAAACCCGTTTCGGTGGGGGGCTCGACCGCTTCCCAGCTGACCTCGGCGACCCGCGCGGCGGGTGGGCCGCGGCGGGCCCAGGCGACGAGCTGGTCGAGGGCGGGCGCCGGGCCGGCAGCGAGGGCCTCCACGCTGCCGTCGCTGCGGTTGCGTACCCAGCCGTCGAGCCCAAGGCGGATGGCCTCGAGGTGCATCGCGTTGCGGTAGCCGACCCCCTGCACGAGGCCGCGGATGCGCAGCAGGCGGGCGGGAGCGTCAGAGATTGTCTTCATTGCTGAACCTCGGCAGAAGCTGGCGAGCCCGGGCGAGGGCGCTGTAGAGGTCGCTGCACAGGTTGTTGGGGCCGACCTCGTCGCCGAAGCCCGAGCGCCGGATGAGGGATTCGGGCTGGGTGTTGAGGTTGCACAGGATCAGCGCGCAGCCGCGTTTGTGGAGGTTCTTGCAGAGGCTTTCGAGGCCTTCCATGCCGGTGGTGTCCATGCTCAGGAGGTGCTGCATCTCGAGGATGACCACCTCGGGGTGGTTCTCGGCCGGGTCGAGCAGGGCCTCGAGCTTGTGGATGGCGCCGAAGAACAGCGAGCCATACACCGAGTACGCCACCACCCGTGGGGCGCCGTCGGGGTAGAGGAAGCCAGGCATCATGGCCAGCTCGGTGAGGGGCAGGCGCTCGACGCGGGTGAGGTCGGACATCCGGTAGATGAAGAACAGGCTGGCCAGCACCATGCCGAGCTCGACGGCCAGGGTGAGGTCGAACAGCACGGTGACGAGGAAAGTGGTCAGCAGGGTCGTGCGGTAGGGCAGCGAGAAGCGGCTGAGGCCCTTGAACTCGTGCCACTCGCCCATGTTGATCGATACCACCACGACGATCGCCGACAGGGTGGCGAGGGGAATGTGGCGGGCGAAGGGGGCGAACACCAGAACGATGGCGAGCAGCACCAGCGCATGGGTGATGCCGGCCACCGGCGTGCGGCCGCCGGTGCGCACGTTGGTGGCGGTGCGGGCGATGGCGCCGGTGGCGGCAAAACCGCCGAAGAGCGGCGCCACGAGGTTCGCGAGGCCCTGGGCGATGAGCTCCTGGTTGGGGTCGTGACGGTCGTCGATGGCCGAATCGGCCACCCGCGCCGACAGCAGCGACTCGATGGCGCCCAGGAGCGCGATGGTGAGCGCCGGCGAGATCAGCTTGCCCAGTGTGGCGAGGGAGAGTTCGGGCAGGGCGACGGAGGGCAGCTCCTGGGGGATGCCGTTGAAGCGGCTGCCGATGGTCTCGACAGGCAACTGCGTTGGCGGCGGTGGCGAGCACCAGCACGCCCAGCGGCCCGGGCAGCCGCCCGACGGCAGGGTAGCGTCGCGCCAGGCGGTTCCAGGACAGCAGCACCACGAGCGAGGCCAGCGACAGCGCGACGGTGGGGATGCTGATGGTGTCGAGGTGGGTGACCAGGGCCTTGACCTTGCCGAAGAATTCGCCGGGCATGTGCTCGATCTGGAGGCCGAGGAAGTCCTTGATCTGGGCGAGGAAGATCACCACCGCGATGCCGTTGGTGAAGCCGATCACCACCGTCTTGGGGATGAAGCGGATCAGGTTGCCGATGCGGAAGACGCCCATCGCCACCAGCATGGCGCCGGCCAGCATGGTGGCCACCAGCAGGTTCTGCACGCCGTAGTCGACGACGATGGCGTAGATGATGGGGATGAAGGCGCCGGTGGGGCCGCCGATCTGCACCCGCGAGCCGCCGAGGGCCGAGATGATGAAGCCGGCCACGATGGCCGTCCAGATGCCTGCGGTGGGCGACATGCCGGAGGCGATCGCGAAGGCCATCGCCAGCGGAAGTGCCAGCACGCCGACCGTCAGGCCGGCGGAGACGTCATGGCTGAGCTGCCCCTTGCCGTAGCCCGGCAGGGTGTCGAGGAGCTTGGGGTGGAACGAGAATTTCATGGTGCCTCCGCAGTCGAGGGGTCGGGGGTGCGGCGCCGTGGGGCGCCAGGTGCGGAGGGCTTTGGCCGGGGCCGGTGCGGTGCTGGATGATCCAGCGTTTGCTCGGGGTCAGCGGCACGGCCGGCGTGGTCTAGGAGAAGCGGCCGTCGTTGGCGGCCGATCTGCCGCGGGAGGCGGCGTGCATGACCTCGACCAGCATCTTCACGGCAGCGATGAAGACGGTGACGATGCCGCCGCCGATGCAGATCCAGGCCTGCAGCGTGTTGGCCGGGAAGCCGGGCAGGATGGAGGCGCGGTCTTCCATGAGGTAGGCCGCGCCCACCGCGAGCACCAGCACGCCGACGATGTCGACGAGCGCCCAGCCCCAGAAGGCCGGGGTGAGGCGGGGAAGGGGAGAGTGCCGATTGTCCATGTCTCTCAACAGTTTAGGGGGCGGCGCTGACGGCAGGCTTACGCAGCTCGCCGCCCGGCCGCCCGGGACGTCACTTGACGCGCATGCCGGGCTGGGCGCCGGCGTCGGGGCCGAGGATGAAGAGGCCGGGGTTGCCCTCGCCGGAGGCGGCCAGCACCATGCCCTCGGACATGCCGAACTTCATCTTGCGCGGGGCGAGGTTGGCGACCATCACCGTGAGGCGGCCGACCAGGGTGGCCGGGTCGTAGGCGCTCTTGATGCCGGCGAACACCTGGCGCGGCTGATGCTCGCCGATGTCGAGCATCAGCTTGATGAGCTTGGCGGCGCCTTCGACGTGCTCGGCCGAGACGATGCGGGCGATGCGGAGGTCGACCTTGGTGAAGTCGTCGATCGAGATGAAGGGCTCGAACTCGCTGGCCTGGGCGGTTTCGGTGGCGGCGGCGTGGGCCTGGTGCTGGGCGTGGCGTTGCTCGGAGTGGGCCTCCTTGGCGCTGGCCTTGGCCGGCTTGGCCTCGGCGGCCGGGGCGAGGGAGTCGCGGTTGGCTTCGAGGAGGGCGTCCACCTGCTTGCGCTCGATGCGGGTCATGAGGTGGCTGTAGGTGCCGATGGTGTGGCCTTCAGGAAGAAGTCTGGATGCGTCTTCCCAGGTCAACGGCGGTACGCCAAGGAAGGCTTCAATTTTCTCAACGGTAGCAGGGAGCACTGGACGGAGGTAAACCGCGAGTAGTCGGAAGCAGTTGAGAGCAATGCTGCAAACGATATGCAGACGTCCCTCTTGGCCTGGCTGCTTGGCCAGCTCCCACGGTGCGTTTTCATTTACGAAAATGTTGACGCTGTCCGCCAGGCTCATGATTTCGCGCAGTGCTTGAGCGTAGTTGCGCTTTTCGAAGAGGTCGCCGATTTCAGTTGCCTTATTTGCGACCTCTGCCAGCTCCGGAGCCAGAAGATGGTCGCCGACCTCGCTGATCGAAGTGGTGCCGTCAGTCCTTACAGTTGACAGCTTGCCCTCGAAGCGCTTGGCGATGAAGCCGGCGCAGCGGCTGGCGATGTTGACGAACTTGCCCACCAGATCGGAATTGACCTTGGCGATCATGTCGTCGAGGTTGAGGTCCACGTCTTCCATGGTGCCGTTGGACTTGCCGGCAAAGTAGTAGCGCAGCCACTCGGGGTTGAGCTTTTGATCCAGGTAGCTGCGGGCGGTGATGAAGGTGCCGCGGCTCTTGCTCATCTTGGCGCCGTCGACGGTGAGAAAGCCGTTGACGCACAGCTGGGTGGGCGTACGGTAGCCGGCGAAGTGCAGCATCGCCGGCCAGAACAGGGCATGGAAATACAGGATGTCCTTGCCGATGAAGTGGACTAACCAAGTGTCTGTGGCTGCGGCCGGGCCGGCTTCGGTGAAGGCGGCCACGTCGATGTCGCCGCGCTTGTCGGCGAGGTTCTTGAAGCTGGCGAAGTA
>JAKLLM010000052.1 GCA_023150125.1 Zoogloea sp. | reverse complement strand
CCTGCTGGCCCGGGCCGGCATCTTCGTGCTGCCGTCGCGCTTCGAGGGCCTGCCGATGGCGCTGCTGGAAGCCCAGGCCGCCGGCCTGCCGGTGGTGGCGACGCGCGTTGGCGGGATTCCGCAGGTGGTGACCGACGACGACAACGGCCGCCTCGCCGAGCCCGACGACGTGGCCTCGCTGGTGGCGGCCCTCGCGCCGCTCCTCGACGACCCCACCCGGGCTTCCCGGATGGGCGCCCGCGGGCGCGAGCGGGTGCTGGCCGGCTACGGCACCGCGCGGGTCCGCGCCGTGCTGGAGGCTGCCTGGGGCGGCCTCGCGACGAAATAACTTACGAGCGCCCGGACAATGTTTTCGAGTCATTCCTCCCTCTACCGAAGCGTGGCGCCCACGCTGCAGGAACACCTGCTGGCGGCCCAGAGCCACCTGCGCGCCCTGCTTACCCGGCAGACCACCCTGCGCCGGACCCGCAAGTCCATCGAGGAGAGCCAGTGGCTGTCGCCCGAGGGCTGGCAGGCCCTGCAGCTGGAAGAGGCCCGCCGGCTGGCCCTGCATGCCGCAACGCAGGTGCCTTACTACCGCGAGCTGTTTGGGCGGCTGGGCATCGACCCGCTGGCCTGGCGCAGCCTGGATGACCTGCACGCCTTGCCGGAGCTGTCCAAGGACGACGTGATCGAGGCCGGAGCCGGCCTGCTCGCCGAGGGCGGCCCGCGGCTGCGCTTCAAGGGCTCGACGAGCGGCACCACCGGGCGGGCCATGCTGGGCTGGCGCGACCGCGCCTCGATCGCCTTCGAGCAGGCCTTCGTCGAACGCCAGGCGGCCTGGGCCGGCTACCGCCCGGGCCAGCGCCGGGCCTGGCTGCGGGGCGACCCGGTGGTGCCGGCGCACCAGTCGGACGGCCCCCTGTGGCGCCACAACCGGGCGGAGAACATGCTGATGCTGTCCTCCTACCACCTCTCGCCGGGCAACGGCGCGGCCTACATCGAAGCCCTAGAACGCTTCGACCCGGTGATGCTGCAGGCCTACCCCTCGTCGATCAGCTACCTGGCCCGCTGGCTGGAGGAGCACGACCAGGTCTACCGGGGCCCGTCGCTGCGCGGCATCGTGACCTCGTCGGAAACCCTCGGCGCCGTCGACCGCCAGGTGATCGCCGAACGCTTCGGCTGCCGGGTGTTCGACTGGTACGGCGCCTTCGAGCGGGTGGCCGCGATCGGCACCTGCGAGCACGGCAACTACCACGTGCTGGAGGACTACGGCTGCGTGGAGTTCGAGCCCAACGGCGATGGCACCGCCAACCTCATCGGCACCGGCTTCGGCAATCGCAGCATGCCGCTCATCCGCTACCGGGCCGACGACGTGGTGGTGCCCGCCGACCCGGGCTACCGATGCCCCTGCGGGCGCAGCTTCCGGGTGGTGGAGCGGGTGCTGGGGCGGGTGGACGACGTGATCCGCACCCCCGACGGCCGCCACGTGGTGATGCTCGACTGGATCTTCTCCGGCCTGTTCGGGCTGATGGAGGCCCAGGTGGTGCAGGACAGGCTGGACGAGGTGCGCATCCGCATCGTCGCCGGCAACGAGTTCGGCTTCGCCGACGAGCAGGCCCTGCTGGCCCGGGCGCTCGAGCGGCTGGGGCCGCGGGTCAGGATTCGAATCGAGCGGGTCGCGCAGATCGAGCGCACCCGCAATGGCAAGTTCCGGCAAATCGTCAGCCGACTGAGTGGTGAACAATGAAAACTATCCCGACCTTCAACCAGATGGGCTGGTACTGGAACCGCCTGCGCTGCATGTCCGTCTCCGAGATCGTCGGCCGCGCCGGCCAGCAGGCGAGCCATGCCGTGGCGCGGCGGCGCGGACCGACCAGCGTCCCCCCGGCGCGCTTCGAGCGGGCCGGCGCACGCTGGCTGCCGCGGGAGATCCCGGAGAGCGCCGGGCAGGCGATCCTGCGGGCCAACGAGGTGCTGTCGGGCCACTGGCGCGTCTTCGCCCGCGGGGCGCTGCCGCTCGGCTTCCCGCCCGAATGGAACCGCAACCCCGACAAGGGCGCGCTGCTGCCGATGCACTTCGGCAAGGCGATGTCCTTCCGCGACCCAACCGGGACCGGCGACATCAAGTACCTGTGGGAACCCAACCGCCACCTGGAGCTGGTGTGCCTGGCCCAGGCCTGGCAGGTCACCGGCGACTCGCGCTACCTCGACGCGATCGGCACGGCGCTCGACAGCTGGTTCATCCAGTGCCCTTATCCCCTCGGCCCCAACTGGTCGAGCGCGCTGGAGGCGGGCATCCGGCTGATCAACTGGGCCACCGTGTGGCAGCTGATCGGTGGCCTGCAGTCGCCCCTCTTCGCCAACCCGCTGGGCAAGGTGCGGCGCACCGACTGGCTCAATTCGATCTGGCGTCACGCCGAGTTCATCCGCGGCCACCGCTCGGGGCACTCGTCGGCCAACAACCACCTGATCGGCGAGCTCGCCGGGCTCTATGTGGCCGGCGCCACCTGGCCCCACTGGGAAGAGGCCAAGCAGTGGCGGCGCAGCGCCCGGGACGGCCTCGAGCACGAGATCGCCAGCCAGAACACCGAGGACGGCGTCAACCTGGAGCAGGCCACCGCCTACCAGCAGTTCGTGTGGGACTTTTTGTTGATGGCCGAGCTGGCCGCGCGGGCCACCGGCAAGCCCTTCTCGGAGCGCTACCGGCAGCGCCTCGAGGCGATGGCCGAGTACGTGGCGGCGATCATGGACAGCAGCGGCCAGGTGCCGATGTTCGGCGATGCCGACGACGGGCTGGTCTCGGGCCTGTCCCTCGGCGCCGGCGGCTGCCCCTTCCAGAGCCAGCTCGCGACCGCTGCGCTGCTCTTCGGCAACCCGTCGCTGGCCCGCAAGGCCGGCATGGTCGACCTGCGCACCCGCTGGCTGCTGGGCAGCGAGGCCTGCGCCCAGTTCGACAGCCTGCTGCTGCGCGCCGCGCCGGCCACGGTGCGCAAGGATTTCCCGGAAGGCGGCATGTTCGTGCTGGGCGCCAACCTCGATACGCCCGACGAGTTCCGCGTGGTGGCCGACGCGGGCCCGCTGGGCCTGGGCGGCATCGCGGCCCACGGCCATGCGGACGCCCTGTCGTTCACGCTGTCGGTGGCGGGGCGCGAGTTTCTGGTGGACCCGGGCACCGGCACCTACCACGGCCCCCAGGCCTGGCGTGACGGTTTCCGCGGCACCGCGATGCACAACACGCTGTGCATCGACAGGCAGGACCAGGCGGTCTCGGGCGGCAAGTTCATGTGGGTGCGCAAGTACCGCAGCACGGTGATCGAGCGCGGCGGCAACCGGGTGCTCGACAAGCTGGTGGCCGAGCACGACGGCTATCGGCGCCTGCCCGGCAGGCCCGTGCACCGGCGCAGCTGGGAGCTCGACAAGCTCGGCGACGTGCTGGTGGTGCGCGACGAGATCAGCGGCTCCCGGGCCCAGTCAGTGGCCCTCAACTGGCACTTCAGCGAGGACTGCAGCGTGACCTGCACCCCCGACGGCCTGCTGGTGGCCAACGGGCCGGTGAACCTGGAGATGGTGCTGCCCCCCAACGGCGAGGTGAGCCTGCTGCGCGGCAGCGACACCCCTCTGGCCGGCTGGGTGTCACGCGGCTACGACCGGATCGTGCCGAGCACCACCGTAACCTGGCGCGGCCGCATCGAACCGGGCGAAGAGCTCGAGACGCGGATCCGGCGCGCCTAGCGAGCAAGATCAGGCCGGCTCAGGCGCCGCCCTGGGCGGGGAAGAACAGCGCAATCACCGTGCCGAGCTCCTGCTCGGCGCGGGCCCGGATGTCGGCGATCTGCTCGGCATCGAGCTCGAGCATTGCGGCACTCATCGGGTCGAGCATGGCCAGCGCCGCCTCGTCGGGGTTCTCGAGCTCCCGCGTGGCGACGATCTGGTTGGCCAGGTGGAGCAGGGCCGCCTCGGTCACGTGGGGGCCGGCCAGGGCCGGCATCAACTGGGCGCCGATGGCCTTCGCAAACCCGCCCGGCAGGCGCCAGGCCGAGGCCAGCGCAGCCCCCACCTCGGCAAAGTTGCAGCCGACGATGGTGGCCTCGGCCTCGTGGATGGGCACCTGGTCGCGCGCCGCGCTCTCGAGGGCCGCGGCGCTGGGCTCGGGCGCCACCTGGAACATCACCAGGTGGCCGATGTCGGCCAGCAGCCCCTCGACGAACATCCGCTCCGGGTCGCCCGTGCCCAGCCGCCGCGCCGCCGCCCGCGCAGCGAGGCCGCGGAACACCGAATCGCTCCAGAAACGCCCCATGTGCATGCGGGCCGGCCGGATGCCATTGAAGGCGGCCACCACCAGCGTGCTCAGCACGAGGTCGTGGACCTGCTGCATGCCCATCAGGTTGACCGCCCGGGAGACGGTCTCGACCTTGCCCGGGAAGCCATAAAGCACGCTATTGACCACCCGCAGAACCCGCGCCGTGATGGCCACGTCGCTGGAGACGGCCTCCGAGAGCTCCAGCACGGAGCTGTCGGGGTCGTCGAGGAGATCCCGGATGCGGTGATAGACGGCGGGCAGGCTGGCCAGCTTTTCGACGCAGGCGACGAGTTCTTGGGGTGTGGACATGATGGCTATAATCGGGGGGCGACAAGGCCATTTACGGCAGGTGAGCAGAGTGCTTTAGGGCAGCACCGCCGCCCATGGCGGGGGCGGCCTCCGACGTGACATAAATCCTCCTTCACAGCAAGTGCAGTGCCCGTTTCGGCAATCGGACACGGCCACCGAACGATTGCCGGCGAGGAAGCCGGCCGGCCTTGCTATGCTCCTTGGCGACGATCCACTCGCGGCTTGCCGGGAGGGGTCGGGAAACATGGAGAAAAGAGTCCTTGATGAAACTACTGAGCTGGAACATCCAGTGGGGACGGGGCGCTGACGGTGAAACCACGCTGCAGCGAACGGTTTCCGCAATTCGTACGCTGGGCGATTTCGACGTGATCTGCCTGCAGGAAGTGGCCGTCGGCTTTGCCGGCCTGCGGAGCGGCTCGCCCGTGGACGGGGTCTCCGTGCTGGCCGAAGCCTTCCCGGGCTACACCGCCCACTTCGCCGAAGCCGTCGACATGCCCGACGGGCGGGGAGGGCGCAGCCTGTTCGGCAATCTCACGCTGTCGCGGCTGCCGGTCGGGCAGGTCTTCCGGCACAGCCTCCCGCGGCCGCCCGAGGAAGGCGTGCCGAGCATGCCGCGGGTGTGTCTCGAGGTGATCGTCGATGGCCCCCAGGGGCCCTTGCGGGTGATGAACACCCACCTGGAGTACTACTCCCGCATCCAGCGCATGACCCAGATCGCCGCGCTGCACACCCTGCAGTGCGACGCCGTCCGCCTGGCCGCCATGCAGCCCGCCACCGGAGCCAGCGGCGCCGCGCCTGATTCGCCCTTCGCGGCACTGCCCCGCCCGGCCTCGGCGATCATCTGCGGCGACTTCAATTGCGAGCCGGGCAGCCCCGAGTACTACCGCATGACGGCCCCGATCAGCGCCGACGTATCGGGCTGGGAGGACGCCTGGCGGGCCTGCTACGGCGATATCCCGCACCTGTGCACGGTCGGCCTCAACGGCGCCGAATGGCCGGACCGGGCTTACTGCTGCGATTATTTCTTCGTGAGCGCCGACCTCGTGGACCGGGTCGAGGCCGTCGCGGTGGACCAGAACACTGCCGCATCGGACCACCAGCCCATCATCCTGACCGTCGGCTGACGCTCACCGGCCTGCGTCTGCCCCGCCTGCCGGGGCACGGCGCGCCCGCTCACAGCTTGACCAGCTTGTCCTGGTAACGCAGGGCGTTGTGCACGTAGTTGGTGGCGCTGGCCTTCAGCTTGCCGATCTCGTGGTCGGTGAGTTCGCGGATGATGCGGCCGGGCGAGCCACACACCAGCGAACGGTCGGGGATCACCTTGCCCTCGGGAATCAGCGAGTTGGCGCCGATCAGGCAGTGCTTGCCGATCACCGCCCGGTTGAGCACCACCGCGTTGATGCCGATCAGCGAGCCTTCGCCCACCGTGCAGCCGTGCAGCATGGCCTTGTGGCCGATGGTGACGTCACGGCCGATGTCGAGGGGCACGCCATCGTCGGTGTGCAGCACCGCGGCGTCCTGGACATTGGTGTTCTCGCCGATGGTGATCGGGTCGTTGTCGCCCCGCAGGATCGCTCCGAACCACACATTGACGTTGGGCCCGAGATGCACATCACCAATGACTGTGGCATTGTCGGCAATCCAGACGCCCTCCTGCAGTTGCGGGCTGTGCTCTCCGAGGCGGTAGATCGGCATGTTTTTTCCTGTTTTTGGTTGAGTTTCGCCCGTGCCGCCGAATGGCCGGGCGAAGAGCGCGCCATAATATCAGGGTAATGATCGAGTGCAAGGAAAAAGCACCCGTATTACTGCTTTCCGCAAGGGAACCAAGGGCTTAGCAGGCTGCAAAGGCAGCCTTTCGCGTGCCGTTCCACCCAGCAAAACAGGAGAAAAAACCCGTGAGCAGCCAGGATTTCGTTCTTTTCGAGCAGCGTGATGCCATTGTCACGCTCACCCTCAACGCCCCCGAGGCCCGCAACGCCCTCTCGAGCCAGGCCCAGTGGGACGCCGTGGTGGCCGCCTGCGAGCGGGTGCAGGCCGACCCGGCGGTGAAGGTGGTGATCCTCACCGGCGCCGGCAGCGCCTTCTGCGCCGGCGGCAACGTCAAGGATTTCCGCGACAAGCGCGGGCTGGCGGCCGGCGGCGGCATGGAGATCCGCGACAACTACCGGCGCGGCATCCAGCGCATCCCGCTGGCCTTCCACCGCCTCGACGTGCCGACCATCGCCGCCGTCAACGGCCCGGCCATCGGCGCCGGCTGCGACCTGGCCTGCATGGCCGACATCCGCATCGCCTCCGAGAAGGCCAGCTTCGCCGAGAGCTTCGTGAAGCTCGGGCTGATCCCCGGCGACGGCGGCGCGTGGCTGCTGCAGCGGGTCGTCGGCTACGCCCGGGCCGCCGAGATGAGCTTCACCGGCGAACTCGTCGATGCCCAGGCGGCGCTGGCGATGGGGCTGGTGTCGCGGGTCGTGCCCCATGCCACGCTGCTCGACGAGGCCACGGCGCTGGCCGAGCGCATCGCCGCCAACCCGGGCCAGGCCCTGCGCATGACCAAGCGCCTAATGCGCGAAGCCCAGACCAGCCGGCTCGACAGCATCCTCGAGCTCTCCGCTGCCTACCAGGCCCTGACCCACGGCTCGGCCGAGCACGAGGGCGCGGTGGCGGCCTTCCTCGACGGCCGCAAGGGCTGAGCGATGGCCGCCGACCTCGACGAACTGCGCCGCCTCGTCACGGCCTTCCGCGATGCCCGGGACTGGGCCCAGTTCCATTCCCTGCGCAAGCTGATCGTGTCCCTCAACCTCGAGGCCGGCGAGCTCCTCGAACTCACCCAGTGGAAGAGCGACGCCGACATCGACGCGCTGCCCGCCGATCTCCACGGCCGCGAGGCGCTGGAGGACGAGTGCGCCGACGTGCTGATGTACCTGCTGCTGATCGCCGACCGGGCCGGCATCGACCTCGAGGCGGCGACCCGCGCCAAGCTCGTCAAGAACGAGGCCAAGTACCCGGTCGAACGTTTCCGCGGTTCATCCCGCAAGTACGATGCCGCGGGCTGACATCGGCGCCCGGCCGCTCACGCAAAGAGGGCGGCCGGGCGGTCGAGGTGTTAGCATCGCGCCCCTGATCTTTAGTTCTTGCGCTGCTGCGCCAACGCCATGCTGAGTTATCGCCACGCCTTCCACGCCGGCAACCACGCCGACGTGCTCAAGCACTTCGTGCTCGTCCAGTTGCTCGAATACTTCAACCAGAAGGACAAGCCCTACTGGTACATCGACACCCACGCCGGGGCGGGCT
The DNA here is from genome assembly GCA_023150125.1 of Zoogloea sp. Taxonomy (GTDB): domain Bacteria; phylum Pseudomonadota; class Gammaproteobacteria; order Burkholderiales; family Rhodocyclaceae; genus Zoogloea. Next base: position 16,432 of record JAKLLM010000052.1, on the reverse strand, counting down.
GCTATGCGCTGGACGAGGCCTTCGCCCGCAAGAACGCCGAGTACGAGGAGGGTGTCGCGCGCCTCCTCGGGCGCAAGGACGTGCCCTCCGAGGTGAAGAGCTACCTGAAGGTGGTGCGCGAGCTCAACAACAACAGCGGCAAGCTGCGCCTCTATCCGGGCTCGCCGTGCTGCGCTGCGCCGCTGCTGCGCGCCGACGACCGGATGCGCCTGTTCGAGCTCCACCCGGCCGACCGCCAGCTGCTGCAGAAGACCTTCGAGGAGCACGGCAGCAAGGCCATCGTGCTCGAGCAGGACGGCTTCACCGGCATCAACGCCTTCCTGCCGCCGCCGACCCGCCGCGCACTGGTGCTGATCGACCCGCCCTACGAGGTCAAGACCGACTACCGCACGGTGGTGAGCATGGTCAAGGAGAGCCTGCGCCGCTTCCCGACCGGCACCTACATGGTGTGGTACCCGCGGCTGCACAGCATGCAGTCCCGCGAGCTTCCCGAGAAGCTCAAGCGCCTGCCCGGCATCAGCTGGCTGCACGTGAGCATGGATGTGCACAAGCCCGCCGAGGACGGCTTCGGGATGCACGGCAGCGGGCTGTTCATCATCAACCCGCCGTGGACGCTGCCGGCGACGCTCAAGAAGGTGATGCCCTGGCTGGTCGAGGTGCTGGGCCAAGACGAGGGCGCGTCGTTCAAGCTGGAATCCGAGATCGCCTGACACGCCCCCGGGCTTTTGCCCGGGTGAACGCAAGAGGGGCCTGCATGACGCAGGCCCCTCTTTTTTACGCCCGGCAGGCGCTGCCGTGGCTTACAGCAGGTTCATCTTCTTGGCGGTTTCGGTGAGCTGGCCGCGGAAGTCCGGGTGGGCGATGCCGATCAGGGCCTGGGTGCGCTGCTTGGCGCTCTTGCCGCGCAGCTGCGCCACGCCGTACTCGGTGACCACGTAGTTGATGTCGTTCTTGCTGGTCGACACGTGGGTGCCCGGGGTGAGCGTCGGGACGATGCGCGAGATGGTGTTGTCCTTGGCGGTGGAGGGCAGCACGATGAAGGCCTTGCCACCTTTGGAGCGGTTGGCCGCCCGCACGAAGTCGGACTGGCCGCCGGTGCCGGAGTAGGGCAACGGGCCCAGGCTCTCGGAGCCGCACTGGCCCAGGAAGTCGATCTCGAGCGTGGCGTTGATGCACATCAGGTTGTCGTTCTGACCGGCGATGTAGGGGTCGTTGGTGAAGTCGACCGGATGCATCTCGACCATCGGGTTGCGGTGCAGGAACTTGTAGAGCTTCTTGGAACCCAGGGCGAAGGTGGCGACCATCTTGCCGGGCATGAAGTTCTTGCGGCGGTTGGTGACGGCGCCGGCCTCGAGCAGGGTTAGGATGCCGTCGCCGACCATCTCGGTGTGGATGCCGAGATCGTGCTTGTGGGTGAGCTGCATCACCACGGCATCGGGGATGCCGCCGTAGCCGATCTGCAGGGTGGAGCCGTCGTCGATCATGTCGGCGACGTACTTGCCGATGGCTTCCTGCACCGGCCCGATGGTCGGCAGGCCGACTTCGAGCACCGGCTCGTCGTTCTCGACCAGCGCGGTGACCTGGGAGATGTGGATGTGGCAGTTGCCGAAGGCGAACGGGACGTTGGGGTTCACCTCGACGATGACGGCGCGGGCCTTGCGGATCGCGGCCATCGTGTAGTCGGGGGCGAGGCCGAGCGAGAAGTAACCGTGCTCGTCCATCGGCGAGACCTGGGTGAACACCACCTCGGCCGGCATCAGGCCGCGGTCGATGAGCTGGGGCATCTCGGAGAAGTAGCTCGGGTAGAAGTCGACCACGCCCTCCTTGAAGCCGGGACGCGTCGCGCCGCTGAAGAAATAGGCCACGTGGCGCACGTTCTCGGCGGTGGTCGGGTCGAGGTAGCCGAACTTGCGCACGGCCAGGATCTGGGACACCTTGACGTCGCGGAAGTCGCGGCGGTGCTCGGACAGGGCGTTGAGGAGCGCCGGCGGCTCGGCGACGGCGGTCGGCACGACGATGGTGTCGCCGTTGTGGACGTTACGGATCGCCTCGGCGGCGGTGACGCGCTTGGCTGCGTACTGGGCGTGGACTGTCATCTGTTTTTTTCCCTCGTGGCTGTCTTATAAAAGTATCAAACCATACTTCCGCAGCATGGTGAGTACTGAATTGTATCGACTCACGGTGCAGCGTCGTCTGGCCTGGGTCAAGGAATGCGTTTCCGGAATCCCGCCTTCATCACGGGCTCGCCGACCGGTCGCGGCCGAGGCAGGTGCGGTGGCGCGCGTCGACGCGCTCGGCAAACCAGGCGGTGGTGAGCTTGCGCTGGATCTTGGGGCTCTTCAGGTCGATCCGGGGCATCGCCTCGCGGGGCAGGCGGCTGCCGGAGCGGGCATCGGCGGCGGCAAAGACGCGGTTGTAGAGGCTGGTCTGGGCGAAGGCGGCGCTCTTCTCGAGGCGCAGGTCGCGCTTGATCTCGGCGGCGCCGAGGCCAAGCCGGGGGGCGAGCTCGAGGAGGGCACTGAAGGTGGCACTGGGCTCCGTTGAAGTCGGCGAAGCGATAAAGGGGGCGGCTGTAGGGGGCCGGGTAGTCGAGCAGGATCGCGATGCCGAAGTACAGGCCGCCACGACGGGTGAAGACCTCGCTGCGGACGCTGCCGCGGCGGGGGTAGGGGTAAGCCTTCTCACGCACCTGCTCCTCGGCGAAGGCCACGCTGACCTGCATCGGGCCGCCGGTGCGTACCGGGTTGTAGCCACCCAGCAGGGATTTGCCGTTGGGGAGCTCGGAGATCATGTCCTCGAAGAGCGCGTTCATCTCTTTCTCGGTACGCAGGGCATCGATGCGCGCCTTGTAGCTGCGCCCGTCGGGGGAGGCCTTGAGCAGCGCCGTGTCGACGAGCAGGCGCGGCAGGTGCAGGCGCTCGCGGCGGGCGTCGATCTCCTTCCAGACGATCTGGGGCAGGCCGGGCACCACCGGGTCGGCCTGGAAGGTGGATTCCTGCTCGATCACCGCCACGGCTGCGCAGATGTTGTCGGGGGTGGGCGGGATCCTGAGAGCGGCGAAGGCCGCGAAGATGTCGGCCGCCCAGCCGTCCCGGTCGCGGACCTGGGCAGGCAGGAACCCGGCCACCAGCGCCCGCCCTTCACGTTCGGAAGGGTAGGCAGGCGGCGGCGCGGGCCTGACCGGCACCGTCGGCACCACCACGGGCGGCGGCACGGGTGCGGCCTGGGGGAGGCCCCGGGGCGGCACGGTGGGCTGCGGCCGTGGCTGCGCAGGCGGGCTGTCGGGCAGGCTCGGCGAACGGCGCGACTCGACCGGGCCGGTGGTGGCGCAGGCCGACAGAAGGGCGACCAGGCCTGCCAGCAGGCCGGGGCGCAGCACGCTGAGAGCGCGAGGCGCGTTCAAGACTTGCCGGCTTCCTGCTCGGCCTTCGCCAGCCGGCTCAGAGTGCGGGTGTAATAGGCCGCGTAGGCGAGGCCGACGAAGGCCATCAGGCCGGTGAGCAGCAGCGCGCCCTCGACGGGCTGCCCGGCGAACACATTGACGACGAAGGAGTAGCCGAGGACGAGGGCGGCAGTGAAGCCACCGATGATGCGGATCAGCGCAAAGGTCTTTTGTTGCTTGGGAGTCGGGCTGGCCATTGGGTCTCGAAATTGCAGATGTGAAAAGGGCGATGCAGGTGAATCGAGCTGCGATTCTCCCACATCGCCCGGCGGGCGGAAGCGCCTGCAGCTTACAGGATCGCGCGCCCCAGCCAGTAGCCTGCGGCGGCGATCAGGGCCGAGCACGGGATCGTCAGGACCCAGGCCCACACGATGCTGCCGGCGAGCCCCCAGCGCACGGCCGCCGTGCGGCGCACCGAGCCCACGCCGACGATGGCGCCGGTGATGGTGTGGGTGGTGGACACCGGAATGCCGAGGGAGGTGGCCAGGAAGAGGGTGATGGCGCCCCCGGTCTCGGCACAGAAACCGCCGACCGGCTTCAGCTTGGTGATGCGCTGGCCCATGGTCTTGACGATGCGCCAGCCGCCGAACAGGGTGCCGAGGCCGATGGCCATGTAGCACAGCACCACGACCCAGCTGGGGACGGGGTCGTTTGTGCCGGTGACGCCTGCGGCGATCAGCAGCATCCAGATGATGCCGACCGTCTTTTGCGCGTCATTGCCGCCGTGCCCCAGGCTGTAGAGGGCTGCCGACACCAGCTGGAGGCGGCGGAACCACTTGTCGACGCGGCGCTGGGTCTTGTTGCGGCATATCCAGGCCACCGCGACCAGGATCAGCGAGCCCAGCACATAGCCGAAGAGCGGCGAGATGACGATGAAGGCCACCGTCTTCATGATGCCGGCGCCGATCAGCGGGTCGGTGCCGGCCTTGGCGATCGCCGCACCGACGATGCCGCCGATGAGCGCGTGGGACGAGCTCGACGGGATGCCGTAGTACCAGGTGACGACGTTCCAGGCGATGGCGCCGAGGAGGGCGCCGAAGATGAGGTAGTGGTCCACCACCCCTGGGTCGATGATGCCCTTGCCGACCGTGCCGGCAACCTTGAGCTGGAAGATGAAGAGGGCGATGAAGTTGAAGAAGGCCGCCCAGGCAACCGCCTGGTGGGGCTTCAGAACCCCGGTGGAGACGACGGTGGCGATGGCGTTGGCGGCATCGTGGAAGCCGTTCATGAAGTCGAACAGCAGGGCGACGACGACCAGCCCGGCGATGACCCAGAACCCGATCTGTAGGTGTTCCATGGCGACGCTCAGGCGTTTTCCAGCACGATGCCTTCGACGATCTTGGCGACGTCCTCGCAGCGGTCGGTGATGGACTCGAGCTGCTCGTAGATGGCCTTGAGCTTCATGACCTGCAGGGCGTCACGCTCGTCGCGGAACAGCCGCGACATGGCGCCGCGCATGATGCGGTCGGCGTCGGTCTCGAGTTGGTCGATCTCCTGGCAGGTTTGCAGGATGGCGCTGGCGTTGTCCATGTTGGAGAGCAGCCCGACGACGATCTTGACGCGGTTGCAGCACGACAGGCTCACGTTGGTGAGCTGGACGGCTTCGGGGGTGATGCGCTGGATGTGGTAGAGGGTGGTGCACTCGGCGACGTCCTGGATGGTGTCGAGGATGTCGTCCATGGCGTTGATCAGGCTGTGGATCTCGTCGCGGTCGAGGGGGGTGATGAAGCTCTTGTGGGCCTGGGCGACGGTCTCGTGGGTGATCTTGTCGGCGGCCTGTTCGATGGTTTCGATGGCGGCGATGTGCTGCTCGGCCCCGGCGAGGTCATCCATCAGGGCGACCAGTTGATGGGCGCCGAGGACGATCTGCTCGGCGTGGTCGTTGAAGAGTTCAAAAAAACGGCCCTCTTGGGGCATCAGGCGTCCAAACATGGCGTCGAGTGTTACACAGTGATGTACGTAACGTTACATTTTACCAGAGCACCCTTTCCCGTGTGGCGCGTTCCATGGGGCTCGCCGGGGTCCAGTCGGGCCTCGGCGTGTCGTAAACACCAAAATGGGCGAAATCTGCGAGGCACCATCGCCACAGATGAGCGGGCAGCCAGGAGGGGCGAATGCCGTTGGGTGGATTGACACTGTCGGAGCTGATCGGGGCCCTGAGCCACGCCCTCGACATCACGGAGGGCCAGGCCGAGGGCCATTGCGTGCGCTGTTGCTGGATAGGCATGCACGTGGGGCGTGCGATGGGGCTCCCCGACGAGACCCTGTGGGAGCTCTACTACACGCTACTGCTGAAGGACCTGGGCTGCAGCAGCAACGCGGCCCGGATCTGCGAGCTCTATCTCACCGACGACCTCGCGTTCAAGCACGACTTCAAGACAGTGAATGGCAGCCTGCCCAAGGTGCTGAAGTTCGTCATCGGCCATACCGGGCTGGGGGCCAGCCTCACCGAACGCTTCAAGGCGCTTGCCCACATCATGCAGAACGGCGATGAGCTCGCCCAGGAGCTGATCCACACCCGCTGCACGCGGGGCGCCGAGATCGCGCGGCAGCTCCGCTTCGGCGACGGAGTGGCCGCCGGGATCCACAGCCTCGACGAACACTGGAACGGTGGCGGCAGGCCCGCACGCCTGAAGGGCGAGGCGATCCCGGTGCTGTCCCGGATCGCCCTGCTGGCCCAGGTGGTGGATGTGTTCAATGTCTCGGACGGGGTCGACGCGGCCTGCTGGGAGATTGAGGACCGCTGCGGCAGCTGGTTCGACCCGGCGGTGGTGTCGGCCTTCCGGCGCTGTGCCGCCGACCCGGCCTTCTGGGAGCAGCTGTCGGCCCCCGGGCTGGAGACGGCCGTGTTCGCGCTGGAGCCCGGGCGCTTCGTGGTGCCCCTGGACGAGGACTACCTCGACGAGATCGCGACGGCCTTCGGCCAGGTGGTGGACGCGAAGAGCCCCTACACGGCCGGGCATAGTGCCCGGGTCGCGCTCTACACCGAAGGGATCGCCGCCGAGCTGGGGCTGGACCAACGCCGCCGACGCTGGCTGAGGCGCGCCGCGCTGCTCCACGACATGGGCAAGCTGGGCGTCAGCAATGCCGTGCTCGACAAGCCGGGCAAGCTCGACGAAGACGAATGGGCGGCCGTGAAGCGCCACGCCCAATACACCGAATCCATCCTGTCCCGCATCGACGCCTTCGGCGAACTGGCGCGGGTGGCCGGCGCCCACCACGAGCGCCTCGACGGGCGGGGTTACCCTCGCGGGCTGCAGGCGGCGGAGATTAGCCTCGAGACGCGGATCATCACCACCGCCGACATCTTCGATGCGATCACCGCCGAGCGGCCCTACCGGGGCGCGGTGCCGGTGGCCAAGACCCTGGCGATCATGCGTGAAGAAGTGGAAAAGGCCATCGACGCCCGCTGCCTGGCTGCACTGGAGCGGATCGTCGATGGCCTCGGCCTGGCCTGAAGCGGGGCGCCCGCTCAGGGCTTGGGCTTGCGCGCCTTGAAGCCGCCCGGCTTGTCGAAGCCGCCTTCCTTGCGGAAGGGCTTCTTGGGCGGTGCGCCACGGCCACCGCGCTCGCGGCTGGCCTCTTCGGGGCTGGCGAGGCGGATGTTCAGAGGCTGCTGACGCACCCGGGCGCGGCGCAGGATCTGGAGGACGTCGCCCGACAGGTCGGCCGGCAGCTCGACGGTGCTGTAATCCTCGAAGAGGTTGATCTGGCCAATGAAGCGGCTCTCGATGCCGGCCTCGTTGGCGATGGCACCGACGATGTCCTTGGGGCTCGCCATGTGCTCGCGGCCCACGTCGATGCGGTAGCGGGCGAGGCGGCCTTCGGCGTAGTCGCGGCGACGCTCGAGGATCTCGCTGCGGTTGTCCCGCGGCTCGCGGGCCGGGCGATCGGGCTTGCCGGCGGCGAGCTGGGCGATGTCGGGCTTGCCGGTGTCGGGCATCTGCAGCGGCCTGTCCTTCTGGGCCAGGAAGGCCAGCGCTGCGGCGATCTCGTGGACGCTGGCGTCGTGCTTTTCCTCGATGCCGGCGATCACGTCGAGGAAGAAGCCGAGGTCTTCGGACTCGAGGACTTCGGACACCTGCTGGCGGAAGGCGGCGACCCGCTTGTCGGCGACGGCTTCTCGGCTGGGCAGCTTGAGGGGCTCGATGGGCTGCTTGGTGGCGCGCTCGATCTGGCGCAGCAGGTGGTTCTCGCGGGGGGCCACGAAGAGGATCGCGTTGCCGCTGCGCCCGGCCCGGCCAGTGCGGCCGATGCGGTGCACGTAGGCCTCGGTGTCGTAGGGGATGTCGTAGTTGATGACGTGGCTGACGCGGGGCACGTCGATGCCGCGGGCGGCCACGTCGGTGGCGACGACGATGTCGAGGGTTTCGTTCTTGAGCTGCTCGATGACCCGCTCGCGGAGCTGCTGGGTCATGTCGCCATTGAGGCAGGCGGCGGCGTAGCCCCGGGCCTCGAGCTTCTCGGCGAGCTCGACGGTGGCGGTCTTGGTACGCACGAAGACGATGGCGGCGTCGAAATCGTCCTCGACCTCGAGGATGCGGGTGAGGGCGTCGAGCTTGTGTGGGCCGGCGATCTGCAGGAAACGCTGGCGGATGGTGGACACGGTGGCCGTGGCGGCCTTGATCTTGACCTCTTTCGGGTCGCGCAGGTAGCGGTGGGCGACGCGGCGGATGGCGTCGGGCATGGTGGCCGAGAACAGCGCGGTCTGGCGAGCGGTGGGCGTGTGCTCGAGGATCCATTCGACGTCGTCGATGAAGCCCATGCGCAGCATTTCGTCGGCCTCGTCGAGGACCAGGGTGGTCAGGCCGTCGAGGTTGAGGCTCTTGCGCTCGAGGTGGTCCATGACGCGGCCGGGGGTGCCGACCACCACGTGGGCGCCGCGCTGGAGCTGGCGCAGCTGGACGACCATGCTCTGGCCGCCGTAGATGGGCAGCACGTGGAAGCCGGGCATCTTGCTGGCGTAGCGCTGGAAGGCCTCGGCCACCTGGATGGCGAGCTCGCGGGTGGGGGTGAGGACGAGCACCTGCGGGTTGCGCTGGTGGATGTCGACCTGGTCGAGAGCAGGCAGGGCGAAGGCGGCGGTCTTGCCGGTGCCGGTCTGGGCTTCGCCAAGGATGTCGTGGCCGGCGAGCAGGTGCGGGATGCAGGCAGCCTGGATGGGCGACGGGGTTTCGTAGCCGATCTCGGCGAGGGCGGCCAGGATGGGCGCCTGGAGATCGAGCTGGTCGAAGCGTTCGATGGTTGCGGTCATGGGTGCGGGACGCGGGCCGGGTGAAGGGTGAAGCGGTCTTGGGCCCGGGAGAAGAGGCGGCTTCAAATAATCGTTAATTTTACCGGAAGCGCGCCTTGCCGTCCCGCCGGCCGGCTTACGGGCGTTTGACGACCGCCGCGTCCTGGCCGAAAAGCACCTTTCTGGCGGCCTCGTCCATCACCGGGGCCGGGTTGATTTGCGCTGCATGAGCGTAGGCGCGGGCGGTGGCCGGACGGGCGGCGATGGCTTCGAACCAGCGCTTGAGGTGGGGGAAATCATCGAGGTTCTGACGCTGCTTGTCGTGGGGCACGATCCACGGGTAGCAGGCCATGTCGACGATGGAGTAGTCGGCGCCGGCGATGAAATCACGGTCGGCGAGGCGCTTGTCGAGCACCGAGTAGAGGCGGGCGGTCTCCTTGACGTAGCGCTCGATGGCGTAGGGCACGACCTCGGGGGCGTACTGGGTGAAGTGGTGGTTCTGCCCGGCCATCGGCCCGAGCCCGCCCATCTGCCAGAACAGCCACTGCAGGGTGTCGATGCGCTGCCGCGGGTCGACGGAGAGGAACCGGCCGGTCTTTTCGGCGAGATAGAGCAGGATCGCGCCGGACTCGAACACCGAGATCGGCTCGCCGCCGCCAGCCGGCGCGGTGTCGACGATGGCCGGGATGCGGTTGTTGGGGGCGATCTTCAGGAAATCGGGCTGGAACTGCTCGCCCTTGCCGATGTTGATCGGCACGATGCGGTAGGGCAGGCCGGTTTCTTCGAGGAAGAGGGTGATCTTGTGGCCGTTGGGGGTGGTCCAGTAGTAGAGGTCGATCATGGTTGTCCCGTGACATTCAGGCAGAAGGGCGGCGCTCGGCGGCCAGCACCCAGGCCGCGTCGAGGCTGCCGAGGGGCAGCAGGGCATCGGGCGGAATCCGCCCGGCGAGCTGGAGTTGCAGGTAACGCATGCAGGAGACCCGCAGGAAGGAGGCGAAGTTCATCGCCTCGTCGAGCCGCCCGCTGCTTTCGAGTTCGTCGTGGAGACGGCCGAGGAGCTGTGGGACGCTCAGCCCGTCGCGGGCGCCGATCTCCTCGAGCACCCGCCAGAAGAGGTTCTCGAGGCGCAGGCTGGTGGCCACGCCGCGGAGGCGGATCGAGCGGCTGCGGCTGGCGTAGAGCGCCGGGTCGGCGTCGATGAAGATCCGGCACATCGTGATGGCTCCTGAAACGGGGACGCCCCCGATGGCGCCATTGTAGGTGCAGCCGGGGGCGTCGTAGCCGGGGGCGAATGGCTCAGTGGGTGATCCGCGTGCCCAGCAGGGCGAGGAACTGGGCGAGCCAGGCCGGATGGGCCGGCCACGCCGGGGCGGACACCAGGTTGCCTTCGGTGATGGCCTGGTCCACCGGGATGTCGGCGTAGATGCCGCCCGCCAGCTCGACCTCCGGCTGGCAGGCCGGGTAGGCGGCGCACGTGCGCCCTTGCAGCACCCGGGCGCCGGCCAGCAGCTGGGCTCCGTGGCAGACCGCCGCCACCGGCTTGCCCGCCTCGAAGAAGTGCCGCACGGCCTGCAGCACCGCGGGGTTCAGGCGCAGGTACTCGGGGCCGCGGCCGCCGGGGATCACCAGGGCGTCGTAGCTTTCGGCGCGGATGTCGTCGAAGCTCGCGTTGAGGGTGAAGTTGTGGCCGCGCTTTTCGGTGTAGGTCTGGTCGCCTTCGAAATCGTGGATCGCCGTGGCGATGCTGTCGCCGGCCTTCTTGCCGGGGCACACCGCATGCACGGTATGGCCCACGGCCAACAGTGCCTGGAAGGGCACCATGGTTTCGTAGTCTTCACAGAAATCGCCGCAGATCATCAGGATCTTCTTTGCCATGCCGGTCTCCTTGAGGGTGAGGGTCGAGGGAACAACGCGGCAAGTCTGGCGGGCGGCGGGCGCCTGCGGGTGGTAGCCGGTTACCGCGCCGGGCGGCGCTCAGGCCTGCTCGGCACGCACGGCGTCGGCCCAGCAGTTGGGGGTTTCGAACAGGCGCACCCGCTCGAGGCGCAGGTGGTTGCCGTAGATGTCGCGGTAGGCCGGGTCGAGGATGCGGAAGGCCTCGGCGGCGAGGTTCTCGGCGGTGGGCACCACGTCGAGGATCACCGTCTTGTGGCCGGGCATGCTCTGCAGGAAGGCGACCACCGCGGTATCGCCCCGGTAGGCGAGGAAGGCGTGGTCCCAGACATCGACAACCTGCTGCTTGGCGATGGCCTTGACGTCGCCGAAGTCCATCACCATGCCGTTCACCGGCGAGCCGTCGCGCCGGATGGTTTCACCGGATAGCGTGATCTCCAGCGCGTAGCGGTGGCCGTGGAGGTGACGGCACTGGCTTGCGTGGTCGGGAATGCGGTGGCCCGCGTCGAATTCCAGGCGGCGTGTGATACGCATGGGAACACCGGATAAGGAAAAAAGAACCGATATTATACGCAGCCTCGTTTCAACGCCCGGACCCGCGGCATGAACTCAAACACGCAGATGCTCACGGTGAGCGACCACAACCGCAGCTTCATCCACATGACCTACGTCTACCCCGTGGTGTCGCGGCGCGCCGGCGGGGTCTCGGTGGGGATCAACCTCAACCCGGACAACGCCTGCAACTGGCATTGCGCTTATTGCCAGGTGCCCGGTCTCGTCCGCGGCGCGGCGCCGGAGATCGACCTGGCGCAACTCGAAGGCGAGCTGCGGCGCTTCCTGGGCGAGCTTCTGCACGGCAATTTCATGGCCGAGCACGTCCCGCCCGAGGCGCAGGTGATCCGCGACATCGCCTTCTCGGGCAACGGCGAGCCGACCAGCAGCAAGGCCTTCGCGACGATCGTCGAGCGGGTCGTGGCGATCCGCGACGAGGCCGGGCTGGCGGCGGTGCCGATCCGCCTGATCACCAATGGCAGCCTGGCGGACCGGCCCTACGTGCAGACCGCCCTGCGGAGTCTGGCGGCAGCCGGTGGCGAAGTGTGGTTCAAGCTGGACGGGGGCAGGGCAGAGGACATCGCCCGCATCAACGGCGTCGACCTCGCTCCGGCGGCCCACGCCCGCCGGCTGGCGCTGTGCGCATCGCTGTGCCCGACCTGGGTGCAGACCTGCATGTTCCGCTGGGACGGCGAGCCGCCATCGGAGGCGATGATCGCGGCCTACCTCGCGACCCTCGACAGCGCGGGCACCGCGGCCTTGAAGGGCGTGCACCTGTATGGCCTGGCCAGGCCTTCGCTGCAGCCCGAGGCCTCCCACCTGCAGCGCCTGACCCCCGACGAACTGGAGCAAATCGCCCTGCGCATAAAAGAAAAGGGGCTGACCGTGGTGGTCAGCCCCTGAGGGAACGACGTTTCGCGCAGCTTAGTGGGCGACACGCTCCTTGCGCTTTGCGCGGGCTTCCTTCTTCAGGGTCTTGAAGAGCTCGGGGTTGGTGGCCTTCAGGTACTCGACCACTTCCACGTCGTCCTTCTTGATCTTGCTGATATCGACTTGCTCGATGTGCACCAGGCGCAGCAGGGCCTGCACGGGGCGGGGGATGTTGCGGCCGCTTTCGTAGCGGGAGCCGCCGCTCTGGGTCACGCCGATCTTGGACCAGAACTGGGATTGGTTCATGCCCAGCTTACGACGGATTTCACGCACATCAACTTTTTCGGTGGTCTTCATTTTGCAGTCCTCAAGGGGGTTTTTAGTCTGGTAGCCATAACAACGGACTAGCCGTCGATGCCTATAACTTTCGTTATATGTCGAAAAGTATAGATCACTACTCGTGAGACATACAATGGCCTACTTGCATTGATTAGGGTTTTCCACACAGATTTCCTGTGACGTGATACACGCGAACCGGGAAAACGCCACCGACTGCACTTGAAGCTGCAAGACTTCCCGTTATCCGCTAAGATCACGCGCTTTCCACATCCACATCTTTAGAAGTCAAGATGGCGCTCATAGTTCAGAAATATGGCGGCACTTCCGTCGGAAACCCCGAACGGATCAAGAACGTGGCCAAGCGGGTCGCGAAGTTCCACGCCCAGGGGCACAAGATGGTGATCGTCCTGTCCGCGATGAGCGGCGAGACCAACCGCCTGATCGCCCTGGCCAAGGAAGTCAGCGCGAGCCCGAGCCCCCGCGAGCTCGACGTGGTGATCTCCACCGGCGAGCAGGTCACCATCGGCCTGCTCTGCATGGCCCTCCAGGAGCTCGGCATCAATGCCCGCAGCTACACCGGCGGCCAGGTGCGCATCCTCACCGACGACGCCTTCACCAAGGCGCGCATCCTCGACATCGACGGCGACAACATCCGCCGCGATCTCGACGCCGGCTCGGTCGTCGTGGTGGCTGGCTTCCAGGGTGTCGATGAGGCAGGCAACATCACCACCCTCGGCCGTGGCGGCTCCGACACCACCGGCGTCGCGCTGGCTGCGGCGATCAAGGCCGACGAGTGCCAGATCTACACCGACGTGGACGGTGTGTACACCACCGACCCCCGCGTCGTGCCCGAAGCCCGCAAGCTGGACACCATCACCTTCGAGGAAATGCTCGAGATGGCCAGCCTCGGCTCCAAGGTGCTGCAGATCCGCTCGGTCGAGTTCGCCGGCAAGTACAAAGTCAAGCTGCGGGTCCTCTCGAGCTTCCAGGAGGAAGGCGAAGGCACCCTGATTACCGTTGAGGAAGACAAAAACATGGAACAGCCGATCATCTCCGGCATTGCTTTCAATCGCGACGAAGCCAAGATCACCGTGCTGGGCGTTCCCGACAAGCCGGGCATCGCCTACCAGATCCTCGGCCCGGTGGCCGAAGCCAACGTCGACGTGGACATGATCATCCAGAACGTCGGCCATGACGGCACCACCGACTTCTCCTTCACGGTGAACCGCCCCGACTACGACAAGACCCTCGGCATCCTCGAGAGCGTCAAGGCCCACACCGGCGCCCGCGAGATCAAGGGCGACCGCACCATGGCCAAGGTGTCCATCGTCGGCGTCGGCATGCGCTCCCACCCGGGCGTCGCCTCCCGCATGTTCCGCACCCTGGCGGAAGAGGGCATCAACATCCAGATGATCTCCACCTCCGAGATCAAGATCTCCGTCGCCATCGACGAGAAGTACCTCGAGCTGGCCGTCCGCGTGCTGCACCGCGCCTTCGGCCTCGATCAGGCCGCTGCCTGATCAAATAGTTCTTGCTTAACCGCTGCGCCTTATCTATAATGCGCAGCTCTTGCGGAGAGTTGGCCGAGAGGTCGAAGGCACTCCCCTGCTAAGGGAGCATGCGGGCACAAACCTGCATCGAGGGTTCGAATCCCTCACTCTCCGCCAAGAAACTACACAGGCCCTTCGGGGCCTTTGTTTTTTCTAGGGTTTCTTGTAAATCAAGGGCTTGCAGCACGCCCCTGAAGGCTTCCTCGGGTACTTCGCTGGGAACATCCAGCTAAAATCACGGGATGAAAGCCGACAAGATGACACACCCGAAGATAGAGCGGCACGGGGAGCAATGGCGCTACAAGAAGCGCATCCCCGGTGACGTGCTCCCACACTTCAACGGTTCCAAGTTCCTCACCTTCACCACGAAGACCGCCGACCAGCGCACGGCGCGGGCCGAGTGTGTCCGCTGGCTGGCCGATCATGAGGCGCGGTTCCAGATGCTCCGTCAGATGCTCGACGGGGGCTCTTCGGTGCCTGCCCGTTCGGGGCTGTCCTTGGTCGAGGTGGGGGCGGTGCTGGCCGATGAGGCGGCGCGCTTCAAGGCTGAGAAGCTGGCGGCCGATGAGCTGACAGCGGAGAGCGGGGATATGGGCCTTGGCGTCATGTCCCCCGAGTTCCGCCTTTCCATCATCGGCATTGATCCTGACTCGGCCCGGCTGGCGGTCCAAGGATTCCCCGATGAGCGGGCGCCTTTCGAGGCCCTGGCGCTGCGCCGGATGGCTGGCGTAGGGGTTCCCCTTGAGGAGTCGTCAGGAGCCGCCAGAAGCGCCGCTATGGCCTTTGCGCGGGCGTCCTTGGAAGTGGCTGAGGTGGTGCGCCTGCGGGCTGCTGGTGGCCTGGATTCCACGCCCAATCCCTTGCCCCGTCCTGCCTTGGTGGTGGCACCTGTGGCCGACCGTGCGCCGCTGCTCTCGGCGGTCCTTGCCGACTTCATGGGGCGTCATGATCCAGAACAGCCGATCATGAAGAAGTACCGGGCCGTCCTGCCCATGTTCGCCGAGGTGGTGGGCGATGGCCCCGTATCGGAGCTTCGGCAGAAGGCCGTTAGCGAGTTCTTCGACTTGATCCAGAAGCTCCCGCCGAGGTGGGCGGACAAGCGCAAGCAGTTGGGGAAGACCGTCCAGGAGCTTGCCGCGATGGCGTGGCCGGAGTGCATGGCGGAAAAGACCTTCGACGACACCTACAAAATGGCCGTGCGGTCTTTCTTCAAGTTCGCCCGACTGACCTATGGGGATGCTGGATGGCCTGACCGCCTGACGACCGAGGGGATCAAGTACCGGGGCGAGGAGGAGGAGGGGAAGAACCGGCAGCGCCCGATGCTCTTGAAGGAGCTTCAGCGGCTCTTCAACGGCCCCGAGGCTGCGGCCTTTGCCGCCGACACCTCGCAGGCTTCCGCCTTCTGGCTGCCCCTCCTGGGGCTCTACACGGGCGCCCGGATCAATGAGCTGTGCCAGTTGAACCCGCAATGCGACATCCGCAACGATGACCCGCAGGCGCCGGGGGTCTGGTTCCTCGACATCACGGAAGAGGGCGAGGCGGCCGAGGGCGTGGATAAGTCCGTCAAGAACGAGATTTCACAGCGCCGCGTCCCCGTTCATTCGGCCTTGCTGGCCTTGGGGTTTGTGGAGTACGTCCAGCGCCTCAAGAAGGCCGGCAGCGCCCTCCTGTTCCCCCTGTGGGCGCCGTCCAAGGGGCGGGCTGCAGGCGGGGCTGAGAAGTGGTTCCGTGGTCACCTTGAGGCCCTGGGCCTGCGGGATGAAACCCGAGGCGCCCGGCTGGTCGGCTTCCATGCCTTCCGCTCTACCTTCATGGCTCGCGCAGAGGAAATCAATGAGCCCCGCGCAGATGCCATTTCAGGCCATGCCCGCGAGGGTGAAAGCAAGGTCAAGCGCAACTATCGCCGGGAGACGCCGCTGTCGATCGAGGTGGAAATCCTTGAGCGGATCACCTTTGATGTCTCCCCGCCGATGCCGGTGAAGCCTCCCGGCTGATTCCTGATTCTCCCCTTCGATTCATCTTCAGGGCGCCTCTCGGGCAGGGGCGGGCCTGTATCCCATCACGCCCATTGAAAGGAAACACACAATGCAATCCATCATCTCCCGCGCTGCCTTCCGTGCCTTCGCTTCCATCATCGGCGCTGTCTTCAGCCCGTCCCGTCGTGTCGTCCTGGAAGAAGCCGGGCAAGACTGGATGACGGCCCGCCGGCTGTCCGATACGGTCCTGGCCTACGGGGACGGGAGCGGCCTTGAGGTGGCCTATCGGGGCCGCCTGTGGGTGCTGACCACGGAGGCCCGGAAGACCGCGCTAGAGGCCGTGTAAGGGCTCCTAGCGGCGCTTGCGGCTGGGGCTGAAGCGCAGGCTAGGCAGTTTGAACTTAACGGAGGGCTCCCGAGATTCGGGGGCCTTTTCCTTTGGCTATGTCACCGTTGCCTGTGGAAACACTCCGATAGCGGCGAGGAGCATCTTGTCGGGCGTATCAAGTCGGCGCGTGTCGAGTGCCCGGCGCCAGCCCAGATAGTTCGGGAGGTAGTGCGTGGCAACACCGTGAAA